>JANOPP010000325.1:0-6438 GCA_031421915.1 Myxococcales bacterium
CGGTCGCGCCGAGTTCGTCGCGCTCCACGACGGCAACAAGGTCGAGGTCCGCGTCGGCGCGATGCGCGCCACCGTTCCGATCGCCGAGGTCATGCTCGACACGCATCGCGCGCGCCGCGCCATGCAGATCAAGAAGGAGCCCGAGGCGACCACTGCCGAGAAGACGCCGCCCGTCGTCCTCGTCGACGGCGTGCCCGCCGGTGGCAAGGCGAACGCGCGGACCGTCGAGACCACGATCGATGTTCGCGGTAACCGCGCCGACGACGCCGTCTCGCAGGTCGATCGCTTCGTCGACGAGAGCCTGATGGCCGGGCGCGACGCCGTGTTCGTCGTTCACGGTCACGGCACGGGCGCGCTGCGCGCCGCGATCCGCTCGCACCTCGGCACGCACAAGGGCATCGACAAGGTGCGCCCCGGCGAGCAGAGCGAGGGCGGCGACGGCGTCACCGTCGCGTTCCTCAAGGGCTAGAAGCGTATAAATACTGATTATTCACATCTGTGTGAATAAATGGTATTGGTAGGTCATGGGCCAGGCACCCAGTGCACGGCAGGTGGTGGAGCTCTTTCACCTGGTGTTCGTCCGGGCGTTGTTCGCTGATGTGACCGACAAGCGCCTGCTCGCGATCAAGGGTGGGATCAACCTGCGCCTGTTCTTCCAGAGCGTGCGGTACTCCGAGGACCTCGATCTCGACGTGATCGCGATGTCCAAGGCGACCCTGGAGAAGCGGGTCGACAGATTGCTGGCGGCGCCGTCAGTCGTCAGTCCTCTCCGGAGTCGCGGCTTGATCATCAAGGACGTCTCCAAACCGAAGCAGACCGAGACGGTGCAGCGCTGGAAGTGCAGCGTCGCGATTCGTGATTCGTCGATCGAGGAACGCACGAAGATCGAGTTCTCACGGCGACAGGTCGTGGAGATCGGTCAGTTCGATCCTGTCGATGCGGAGATCGCGAATGCGTACGCCATCCCGGCGTTCCTCGCGACGCACTACAACTGCCGCGATGCTGTGCGGCAGAAGATTCACGCGCTGGAGGGGCGCTCACAGACGCAGCCTCGTGACGTCTTCGATCTTCATCTCCTGTTTGCTCGTCCCGACGCACCGGTCACGCTGGATGACGAAGCGAAGCGGTGGGCCGAGAAGGCCGCGGAGAATGCTGCTGGTCTGACGTACGACGAGTACCGCTCGCTCGTCGTCGCGTATCTCGATCCTGCACACGAGGCCACGTACTCGTCACGCGCCGCATGGCAGGCAATGCAGTCCGATGTGGTCGAACGTATCCTGGGCCTTGCATGACCTCGGCCGACGCATACGCACGGATGCTCGCGACGGGGATGCCGACGCTGACGACCTCCGAGGTTGCCGCACTGCTCCGCACGTCGCCGACCGCAACCACGATGATGCTGACTCGGCTCGCGAGGGCGGGGCTCGTGAACAAGCTGCGTGCGGGACTCTGGATCGTCGGGCGAACGCAGCTGAACCGCTACGCGCTTGCGGAGCCGTTAACTGCACCACTGCCGAGCTATGTGTCGCTCCAGACGGCCTTGTACCTGCACGGGATGATCGAGCAGGTGCCGAGCGTCGTCTACGTTGTCTCGCTCGCGCGCACGCAGCGGATTCAAACCACCGTCGGGGTCTATTCGATCCATCATCTCGATCCGGATCTGTTCGATGGCTTCGAGACACGACCCGGCGGAATGAAGCTGGCGACGCCCGAGAAGGCTCTGTTCGACATCGCCTACTTCTCGGGAGGTCGGTCTCGGCTGTTCGTACATCTCCCCGAGCTCGAGATGCCCCGTGGTTTCGGTCGCACAGAACTCGCACAGTGGGTCGCTCGAATCGATTCACCGAGGCGGCGCGCGATGGTGACGACTCGACTGGAGCGGTTACTCGCGCAAGCCGCGCCGCTGGTCCGCAACAAGTCAGCGACGCTTCGCCCGAGGCGGGTGCGAGGAGCGGCGCTCGCCCAGGCGGATCGGAAGTTCGGGTTGGTCAGCGAGGCGCGCGTTGTCGACGCAGTGGCCGAGCTGTCCCGATGCGGGCCCGGTCGATCTCCGTCGGCGCGTCGCAGGCACCGTTAGTCGTCAACGCAGCTGGGTCCAGACCAGGCCGGGCACGGCAGCGAAGTGCGCGTCGAACGAGAGCAGCTCGGCGCCGCTCTCGAACACGTGGGCGGCGATCCAGATGTCGTTGGTCGGGATCGGCGTGCCGGCGTTGCGGAGCATCGCGGCGATCCGGCCGAAGCGATCGGCGGTGAGGCGGCTCACGGGCAGGACGACGAGCCGCGGGTTCTCGAGGAACGTCTCGAGCTCGGCGAGGTTGCGTTCGAGCTTTGCGCCGTTGCGGAATCCGAACTGCAGCTCGCCGACCACGATGGTCGAGAAGGCGAGCTCGCTCGACTCGCGGACCAGGCGTGCGACCTCGGCGTGCCCGCGCTTGAGCGCCGAGTACGCGTTGGTGTCGAGGAGGCGCCTCACTTCCAGAGGTCGGGATCGATCTGCCCGCAGGACTCGATCGAGGAAAGGAAGGACGTTGCTTCCTTCTCGGTCCAGGTCCCGATCAGGTGATCCAGCGAGCTGCCGATGCGTGCTTCCTGGACCCGTGGAGTGACGCCGGCGCCCTTCTCGAGCAGCCGCAGCGCCGCCTTGTTCACGGAGATCCGCTCGCGCGTCGCGAGCTCGTGGATCGCGCGAAGCGTTGCCGCGTCGATCCCGCGGAGGGTGAGCTGCGCGGGTGGTCGCTTGCGCTTCATGGTGTGAGTCATGTTGCCTCGCGATGTGCCTCACTGCAATCACGATCCATGGTGAGAGCACGACGCGTGCCGTGCTAACCGTCGAGGATCGCGTGGGCCAGCGTCCGGTTCGTCCGGCGTTCGGACCGTGTCCGGCCGGATCCAGGTCAGTGGATCGTCACGGCATCATCGGGCACGGCACGGGATCGGGACAGGTGTTCGCCGCGTCGCGGTAGCGGGTCTGCGTGCAGTAGCGGATGCGGGCGAACGTGTTGCTCGCGGCGAGATCGACGTTGGTGTCGGCGCGATAGCCACGGTCGATCCCGTTGCTGTCGCTGTCGCGGATCGCCGTGTTGGTGACGAAGGCCGTCGGCGCGGCGCCCACCACCGAGCTGGTGACGTTGATCGCGCCCATGGTTCGGTTCGCCACTCCGCCCGCGGGCGGCGTGCCACACGAGAACCCCACCGAGCTGGTCGCCGGGTTGCCGGCGAACTCGATCACGGCGTGGTCGATCCGGGTGGACGGCGTCGGAACCCCGGCGAACGTGATCCCGACCCAGTCGCCGGCCGCGGGCGTCGCCGCGTCAGACGTGAACACGATCGGCGCGGCGGCGTTGCCCACGGCGACGAGAGCACCACCCGCGGCGGCGAGCACATCGAGCCGGTAGCCGGGACGGAACCGAAGTGTCGTGCCGGGCAGGATCGTCCACGTCGCGCTGCCACCGGTACCCACGCCGATCGTCTGCGCCGGGTTGGAATCGAGGGCACTGCCCATGCGGTACGGCACGCCACGTGGCTGCATGGTGACGCTGATCGCCTGACCGACGCCACCGAGCGCGACTCGAGACACCTCGATCACGTTCGCGCCGTTTCCCGTGTACGAACCGGCAGGGACCTCCGACAGCGCGATCGGCTCGACCGTGAGGGGGTGCAGCGCCGCACCCGTGATCCGGAGGTTGGTCGAGGCTGGCGCGAACCGCGCGCCCGCGAGCATCTGCATGCCCACCGAGGCCGAGCCTTCGATCGCGAGGTCGTCGACAGTGACCGAGGTCGTCCCGGCCGGCACGCCGCCGCCACGGACCCGGATGGTCGCGCTCAGCTCGGGCGTCGAGCCGGGAGCACCGCCACCACTCACGGTGGTGCTGCGTAGCGCGAGCGTCCCCGTCACGTCGATCCAGCGCCACGGGCTACTGCCGGCGGCGCGGATCGTGACGCGTCGTTGCGGCTCTCCGGTCGCGGTCAGCGTCCCGGCGACCGACAACGTCGCACCCGCCGCGAGCTCGACCACGGCGCACGGCTCGAGGGCGAGCGAGATTCCGGCCGGAACCGTGACCTGACCGGCGATGCGATGCGGGCTCGCCGCGGCGGTCCACGACGCGCTCGCGGCCAACGCATTCGCGTGGTCGGTGCCCGCGCCCACCGGAGGGCACACGGACGCAGCGTCGACGGCGGCGTCGGCGACGGTCGGCGCGTCGGGCAGCTTCGACACGTCATCGCCACATGCGCTCGATGCCAGGACCAGGACCACCGCGGCAAACGACCGTGCCTTCATGGAGTGAATCTAGACTGGATCGTCGTCTAGAAGATCTTGAACTCGATCATCGCGCACGGCGTCGCCGATGCTTCCTCCATGAAGTCCACGACCGTATCGTCGCCTTCACGGACGTCCACGGCGACGGCCAGCCTTTTGCGCGGGTCGGGGCTTCGGCTCGGCTCGTCTACGGGGGCGCACGATGGGCTTCACCGCCGCTGCTTCCGCGAGCAGCGCCAGATCAGCCAGGTCCTTCGCGCGGCCGCTGGCGCGCTTGTTCTTGATCAGGTCACGCAGTGACAGCACTGCGATCGTGCTGCCGAAACCGCGGAGCTCGCAGCGGTTCCTCCACGCCGCCTTGAAGGTCACGCCCGAGATCCTGGTCAGAATGTCGATCCGGTGCGGCACGCGCCCCAGCATCGTCACTTGATAGGGCGTCGTGAAGAGCTTCCACGCTTCGCGGTAGTGACCAAACCCGAAATCAGCGAGAGCGGCGCCGACTCTGCGTGCGTTGACCGCCGTCGACTCGATGAAGACGTCGAGATCGAGCGTTGCGCGTACGCGCCCGTGGGCCGCCAGCGCGTGTGCTCCCACGAGCAGGAACCGGACCCCATGGCGCCCGAATATCTCGAGAAACTCGGACCAGTCGCGTTGAAACTTCACCCGAGACCCCCAGTGTCGTTTCGCGCGCGAGCTCGACTCCCGAAACGCGGTCCTCCATGGAACGAGCGCGCCAGTAGAGGATCTCGTCGGCGACCGCGCCGGCGAATGTCGTCTGGCGGAGGATCTTCTCCATCGCCAGATCATAGCGAACCCCGGCGCCGAGATCGAGGAACCTCGTCGCCAACGCCGACCGACACGCGGCAAATCGCCGATGCCATCGCCCGCCGGGGGCCACGGGTACGTTGGGATGTCATACAAATGTACTACACTCTCGGTCATGGCGGCGACCTCGGTCATCTCGATCCGCATCGACCCGGAGCTCCACGCTGCGCTCAAGCGCCGCGCGCGCGTGGAGGACAGCACCGTCTCGCGTGTCGTCGTTGGACTCGTCGAAAGGGCGGTCCAGCCGTCCCCCCGCCGCTCGCAACGCGCGCGCTCCACCATGGGTATGTTCCCGGACTTCGAGGCCCCGGATCTCGACGAACTCACCCAGGCGAGGCGCCAGCTCTCTGCCCGCTTGCGCCCCCGCGACGTGCCGAGCAAGAAGCGGTGAAGCGAGCCTGCATCGACACGCACGCACTGGTCTGGTACCTGTCGCGACCAAAGCGACTCGGCCGCGCAGCCGCACGTCTCCTGCGCGAGGCTGCCGCGGGGCGCGCCGAGATCTTGATCCCTGGGATCGTACCGATCGAGCTGGCTCTGCTTCAGGAGGCTGGGCGCAAGGTCGTCGGCGTCCCGCAGATCGAGGCCTGCATCGCCGAGCAACCGGCGTTCCGTTTGCAACCGCTCGATCTCGCGCAGGCGATGCAGTTCAGCCTGCTCACGTCACTCGATGATCCGTTCGACAGGATGGTCGTGGCCGCGGCGCGTGCCGCGAACGTTCCACTCCTGACGGCCGATACCGCGATCGAAGACTCTGCCCTCGTCGAAACGATCTGGGACTGACCGCTCGGACGTTTAACCCGCATCGCCGATCACGAGTAGGCTTGGGATCCCGATCCGTCGAACCCGAAGCGTCAGGAGTGGTCATGGGTGTCTACGTTGGTGCCGAACGCGTCGTGCTGGTGGTGGATGATGATCGACGCGTGCATCGCGCGGCGAAGGCAAGCCTTGGGGCGCGGTGGCTCGTGCACAGCGCCGAGGATCTCGAACAAGCGCGGAGCGCGATCACCAAGAGGGCTCCTCATCTCGTGATCGCCGACCTGTGGCTGGGGGCAGAGAGTGGGCTCGAGCTCTTGCGCGAGCTGCGGCAGAGTCATCCGCACCTTCCGACCGCGCTGATCTCAGGGCGGCTCTCGCACCAGCTCGCGATCGAAGCGAGTGGTGCTCGGATCGCGGTGATCGCCGAGAAGCCGATCTCGTTCCGGACCATTGTGGCGACCCTGGCAGCTCTGGAACCCGAGGCTCTGACCGAGCCCTCGCGCTGGATCGGATCGGATCGGATCGGATCGGATCGGATCGGATCGGATCGGATCGGATCGGGCGCCGGCTCGCCGAGAGCCGTCCTCGAGGACGCG
>JANOPP010000326.1:0-13280 GCA_031421915.1 Myxococcales bacterium
ACACGACGGCCGACTTCATCAAGCAGGTGACCCCGACCGGCTTCATGGTGCCGCCGGCACCACCCATCGTTCCGAACCCGACGTTCGACATGACGTCGTTCTTCGGCGTCACGCCTGGGACGCGCGTGCAGTTCGACGTCAAGGCGCTCAACGACTTCCTCCCGCAGACCGCGAACGCGCAGATCTTCCGCGCGACGATTCGCGTGCTCGCTGGCGGCTGCACGGCGCTCGATCAGCGCGAGGTGTTGATCCTCGTCCCGCCGACGCCGATCGTGATCAACTAGATCCCGATCACGCGAGGAGCGGGATGCCCCAGAACAGGCCGACGGCGACCGACAGCACGCCGCTGGCGAATCCGATCGCGCGCCGCGACTGCACCGACCGCACGAGCGAAAGGCTGGCGCCAGCGACGCCCGAGGCGATCGCCATCCCGAGGATCGAGCCAATGCCGAACAGCACCATGTAGAGGATCCGTGGGCCGGTGCCGGGGAGCTCTGCGAACACGAGCGCGGTCAGCGCACCGCTGCCGGCGAGACCGTGGATGAGACCGACGGCGAGCGGACGCAATCCGCTGCGCCGGGCGTCGACGTGGGTGTGAGTCACCTCGCCGCGCAGCCCCTTGACGATCGCGCGGGCACCGAGCACGAGCAGCATGCACGCGACCACGAGCTCGAACGCAACGCTGGCCCGCTCGGGCAGCGTCGCGCCGATCAGCGTCAGGATCACGCCGACGACAACGAGCGAGATCGTGTGACCGAGCCCCCACCACGCACCGAGCAGCGCGCCCTGGTGCGGGCGCCGGGTCTCGCTGACCAGCGTCGAGATAGCGCTCAGGTGATCGGGCTCGAACGCGTGGCGAAGTCCGATCGCCATGCCGAGCACGATGCCGAGGGCCGAGGACGTCATCCGAGGGGACGCTATCACGGTCGCGCGCGCCGCTAGACGGTCGCGCGCCGGGACATCCTCATCCAGTGTCGCGCGACGGTGTCAACAGCGCCCTACGGAGTGCTCACGCTCGTCCGGCGAGACGATCTGCGAGGCGACGATGCTCGAAGCTACCGATGACCTCGCGGCCCGGTGCAGGATGCTTGGCTTGATTCGCAGCGTGCGCGCGCTTCATGTCGCGGACGCGCTGAGCGGCCTCGCCGATCCGGCGGCGGAACTCGCTGTCGCGCTCGGCCTCGCGCACGAGTGCGGCCTCGGCTTGCGCCTGGTGCTGCTCGTCGCGGCACAGGAGCAGCGCATCGCAGCCCGCGCGAATCGCGCCGATCGCGGCCTGATCTGCGCCCATGTGCGACGCGATCGCGTTCATGTCGAGATCGTCGCTGACGATCACGCCGCGATAACCGAGCTTGCGACGGAGTAGGCCGGTGACGACCTGCTCGGATAACGTCGCCGGTCGCATCGGATCGAGGGCCGCGAACACGACGTGCGCGGTCATCAGCATCGGCATCCCGGCGCTCGCCGCGCGGAGGAACGGGAGCAGCTCGACCTTCTCGAGGCGATCCCAGGCGTGATCGATCCGTGGCAGCTCGAGGTGGCTGTCGGTCGCGGTGTCACCGTGACCAGGGAAGTGCTTGCCACACGCGAGCACCCCTGCCGCATCGAGACCGCGGGCGAAGGCGAGCGCTCGGCGGGTCACCGTCTCGGCCTCTGTCCCGAAGGCCCGGTCACCGATGATCGGGTTCGCGGGATTGGTGTGGACGTCGAGCACGGGCGCGAAGTCGATGTCGAAGCCGAGTGCGCGCAGCTCGTCGCCCATGGCACGCCCGACTTGCTCCGCGAGAGCTTCGTCGTCAGGCGCGGCGAAGCCGTCGTGCGTCCGCATCGGCGGCCAGTGCGTCGCTGGTGCGCGCACGCGCTGGACGAGGCCGCCTTCCTGGTCCACCGAGATCAACGCGGGCGTTCCGTCGGGTGCGCTGCGATGCAGGTCGCGGTTGAGCGCCGTCAGTGCATCCAGATCGATCACATCCTGCGTGATCCCGTTCGCGGTGACGGGTTCGATGACGAGGTTGCGCTTGAACAGCACCGTCGCGCCGACCCGACCGGCATCGAGCCGCTCGCGCAGCTCCTGCGGCACCGTCGTCGACGCGAACCCGACCCACAGTAGCTGACCGACGTCCTGTCGCACGGGAGGACGTTAACTCACGGGCTGCAAGACATGGAGTTATTGCCCGTCCCGCTCGTACAACCGGTCCGAGACTGAGACTCGAGATCGAGGTTGATCGGCATGATCCGAGGCCGGGGCACCGTGGGGTCCTGGATCGCGACGTAGGCGGCGCCGATCGACGGCGCGGTCGGAGCGAACGGGGCCGTGCCGACGTACTGCGCGCGCAGGTAGTAGTAGTTGACGGTGATGCCCGTGAGCTTGGACGAGAACGGACCATCGATCTCGGGCCCGATCTTGAGCTCCCAGGGGCCCTCGCGGTCGACGAGCTCGATCGTGCACCCGGGGGCCTGACACTCCTCGAAGTGCAGCTTGCCGACGGAGGGCTCGCACGGATCCGCGCCTCCGGGTACGGTCAACCAGCCGAGCGTACAGACGTTGCAGTCCGCTGGCGTCACTCCGCCGTTTCGCTGGCAGCCGCACACCGCGGTCGGCATACACAGCCCGGTCGCCGTCGTTGCGCCCGGCGCCTCGAAGCAGGCCTGGACGCCCGTCATGCTGCACAGGGAGTTGTTCGTGATCGGGCAGCCCTCGACGAGCTCGAGGCGCCTGCCATCGCAGTCGGTGTCGTTGCCGTCGCAGGTCTCGGTCTGCCCGACGTTGTACGTGGTGCGCAGATCGTCGCAGTCGCGATGATCCGCGGGGTACTGATCGCAGTCGAGGTCGCTCGTACGCGACATCGCATCGGTCGCCGCGGGCTCCGTGCCGAGGTCGGGGAGCAGCAAGCGGATTTGCGGTCCGCTCGCGCCCTTCCATACCGCGCCGCTCCGCCACGCCTGCGCGTTGGTCGTGCAGTCGACCGCGTGCCCCTGGCCCACGGCCAGCCCAGCGTCGGCATCGAGGGCCGCCGCGAGCGCGGTCACCGTGACGGTGTAGCTCAGGGCGATGCCGGGCTTGATGGTCACCGCACTCGGCACGCCGTCGGGGTCGTTGACCGAGCCGACGCCGATCAGTGCATCCTGGTCATCGTAGATCAGCGCGAACGGGATGAACGTCTCGTCGGGAACCAGGGTCTCGTCGGGCTCGATCCGGACTTCGAAGCCATCGAGCGACGTGATCCCGACGATCGCGTCGACGGGCGACCGCTGGCGGTAGTAGACCACGTCCTCCTCGGTCGGCATCCCCGGGCGGATGCGCTGTCGAGTCGCGGTCATCGACTCCTCGCTGGCGCTCGCGAGCACGAGCTCGATCCGGCTCGCACCGGCCGGCCCGTCGGGCACGTCGAACGTCAGCACGGCACCGTCACCGCCACCGCTACACGCCGCTACCGCGAGAACGAGAACGACTGGACGCATGAGCCTTCCGTCGTGCAACCGGGGATCCAGCGCCTAACCAGGCGCGCTCACTGAGAACGTGCAGCGGCAGCTCTGGCTGTGCCGCCATGTGCCCGCCAACCGTGTTGGCGCGTCGAGGCCGCCAGCCGGCAGGCGCCCACGATCACCTACCTCGGGAACGATTCACTCTCGCCAGCGAGCTCGAGCCGCTGCGCCGACGTCGGCGCGGTGTAGACGACGATCGTCCGCACGGTCGGGAACCGAAGTGCGAGCACGACTTCACGACGACCATCGCCGTCGAGATCGAGGACGCCGAGCACGTCGAGCGTGACGGTTGCCTTGGTATCGACGGGCTTGCCGGGCTCGGGCGGAGGCACGAGCTTGATGTCGTAGAGCTCGAACGTCGGCGTGCATGCGGCACCCGCCGTCGGTCCCGCCGACCATTCGTCCGCGGGACTGCGCACGCCGTCGAGCACGCTCGCGAGCGGGAACGACTCGGCGATCTTGTCGCCGTCGATGTCGATCGCGAGCGCTTCGCCCGAGAGGCATGCACCGCCAGTCGCGAACGTCGGCGTCTCGGGCGGATCATCGGGCCGCGTGAGCTCGCCGACGGCGAGCCCGCAGCCGCGCAACGCCGGACCACACGTGGGCTCCTCGGCGCGCGCGCCGTTGCCCGCATCGGAGGTGCACGGCGACGCACCGACGTACGTGCCGGATGCGATCGCCTGCTCGAGCCCGATATCGGCGACGCCGACCGTATCGAACGCGCCGGCCGGCTTGCCGTCGACGCCGAACACGACGAACCGCGGGACTGCACCGCGCTCGATCGCGTTCGTGACGTCCGCAGCCGCGCTGCTCCACGACAGCGTGTGCATCATCAGCGGCGCGATCGCGGGCCGGCCCGCTGCTCCCTGCGGGCACATCTCGCCGACCACGACGTGGCGACCACCGCCTTGCGGAGTGCGTGGCCGCTCGGTCTTCCCGACCGGGCCGGGCTCGGGAGGCGGCGCGGGAGGCCGGAACGAGGGGGTGCACGCGATCCAGCCCACCCCCAGCATTAGCCAGGCAACGCGTTGCAGCGCGAGACGGTCAGTAGGCATCGACAGGAACCATAACCTCACGAATCTAGACGCGCCTGATTAGTGACTTCGTTGCCTGGCGCGTTTGACCCGGCCGAATGCCCCTGTCTATAGTCCGCGCCCTAGTCGCGGTCGTTTCGATGCCCAAAAACCTTGTGCTTCCCATGCCTTATTCCAGTCGATCAGGTTCTTCGGGCTTCCGTTCCATGAGGGGCATCGTCGTCGGACTCTGCCTGCTGACCACCGCGGTCGCGGAAGCACAGATCTCCCCGGGCGGCGGCATGAGCCCCGGTGGCGGTATGGGCGGCCCGCAGCCCTCGGGCGAGGAGAAGAAAGAGGGCGTCGCCGAGGCTGCCCCCAAGACTCCGGGCCTCCTCCCCACGACGCCCGCCCTGCCGGCTCCCAAGGGCCGCCGCAAGCGGTGGAAGCTGATCGAGATCGACGGCTACTTCCGACTCCGCACGGAGTGGTTCAAGAACTTCCACCTCGGCTTCCTCGATCGCGCCCGCAACGGCTCCGATCTCGGCGGCGCTCCATTCCCACGCGCCCAGGGTTGTTACACCGGCGGCAACGATCCGCCGTGCAAGAACCTGTCGGCCGCGAACATGCGGCTCCGTCTCGAGCCCGTGATCAACCTCGACGAGGGAACCTCGGTCCACCTCCAGGTCGACATCCTCGACAACCTCGTGCTCGGTTCGACACCGGTCAACCAGCAGCTCGACGGCATCTACAACGACAACAACCTGCCGCCGCTCGGCGCGTTCGGGAACTCGAACCAGGCGCCGCCGCAGGCCGGCGTCAACAGCGACCGCGACTCGATCACGGTCAAGCGAGCGTGGGCCGAGGTCGCGGTCCCGCTCGGCATCCTCAAGTTCGGTCGGATGCCGAACCACTGGGGCATGGGCATGTTCTCGCACGGCGGTGGCCACGATCCGATCGCGGGCACCTACGATCTCGACGCGGACTACGGGGACAACGTCGATCGCGTCAGCTTCTCCGCCCTCATCCCGGGCACCGAGCTCCGCGCGATGCTCGCCGCCGACTGGGCCTCGACGCGCCTGACCTCGAACCAGACCGCGGCGGGGCGTGGCCGCGAAGGACGCCCGTTCGATCTCGACGATGGTGACGACCAGGACAGCTGGGTCGGCGTGATCTCGAAGATGGACTCGCCACAGGAGTTCAAGGACGCCGTCGACCGCGGTGACGTCTCGTTCAACTACGGCGTCTACTTCGAGTACAAGACCCAGTCCTGGGACAACGACCTCAACGGCTTCACGCTCGGCCAGAACCTCAACACCGTCGATCGGTACGTGCCGCGCGACATGAAGACGTACACGCCGGATCTGTGGGCCAAGCTCGGCTACGGCCCGTGGATCGTCGAGGGTGAGTTCGTCGCGCAGTTTGGCTCGATCAACAAGCTCAACGACTACGGCAAGGCGAACGGCGCCGACATCCGCAAGTACGGCGGCACCGCGCGCGTCTCGTGGAAGGGCCTCGAGGGCAAGCTCCGCCTCGGCGTCGAGGGCGGCGGCGCCTCCGGTGATCAGTGGGACAACCTCCCTGAGGGCAACACGCACTTCTCCAACGCGAACCTCCTCGGCACGTGCGCCGTCGGCACCGTCTGCCCGTCGGACAACAAGCTGTCGCAGTTCATGTTCAACCGCGAGTACAAGATCGACATGATCCTCTGGCGCCAGCTGATCGGCACCGTGACCAACGCCGGCTACGTCAAGCCGTTCCTCGGCTACGACCTGTCCAAGTCGATTGCTCTCAAGGTCGCGAACATCACGTCGTTCGCGCTCAAGCCCGTCGCGACCCCCGGCAACTCGACGATGTACGGCACCGAGTTCAACGCCGACATTGGCTACACGAGCGGCGGCCTCAACATCGGTGCCTCGTACGGCGTACTGTTCCCGTTCGCCGCGATGAGCCACCCCGTTGATGCGTCGGCGACGACGCCTGTCTACGGCACGGATCCGGATACCGGCGCCGCAAACGTCGGCTCGGCGAGCACGGCGCACACGATCCAGTTCCGCGCGTCGCTGTCGTTCTAGCTCGGGGGCTTCGCCCGGGCCGCGCTTCGCCCCGTGCTTCGCGCGTTGGGGCTTCGCCCGCGCTTCGCGCGCTCGATGGGTCGCGCTCGGGGGCTTCGCCCCGCGCTTCGCGCGCACCTCGGGCGCCGCTCGCTGGCAAGGCGGGGTTGGTGCCCCTCGGCTCCCCGCATGGGTCGGAGGGGACGTAGCGGACGCTGAACCAAGCGCGCCCCCACCACCGGCGCTCGACCCACCCGTCTCCCAGCTAGTCGCCGTCGGGGCACCACCCCGCCTTGCCTGCGCTCGCGGCCCCGAGGCGCGCGCGAAGCGAGAGGCTGCTCGCGGCTGCCGCGCCGCCCGCCATCTATGCCGAAGTCGAACAAGGGCGCGCGCGAAGCGAGAGGCTGCAACGCGCCCAGGCGACGGCGGCACACGATCGGGTTCCGCGCGTCGCCGCCGTTCTGGTTCGCGGGTTGTGGCAACGCGACGCCGCGCACGAAGCGAGAGGCTGCCCGCGGTCGTCGGTACGGCGCGCGCGAAGCGAGAGGCTGCACGCGGCCGGGCGAGCGCGGCACACGATCGGGTTCCGCGCGTCGCTGCCGTTCTGGTTCGAGAGACTGCACGCGGCTCGAGTCGCGCGCCGCTGCCGTTCTTGTTTGCGCGTAGTCGCGATCAGCGTCGACGCAACGCGACGGCGCGCGGCAATGTGTACCGTCGCGACCGAGACAGCATCGCCGCGATTGCTCCGAGCGCGGCATACGCCGCCATCGTCAGGCCGACAGCTCCTGCGATCACGATCGCCGGATCGATCCCGCTCGGCCGCCCGAAGCAGGTGCGCCACCACATCGGAGCGTGGTCACGCTCGGGCAGCACGAATGCGATCATCACCGCCGCAGCAATGCCGATCACGGCAGAGGCGGCCAGGCGGGTGACCCGCCCGCCGAGATCTCGAACGTCGGTGGCGTCCATCGCGAGAGAGACACCACGATCGAATCGATGTTGCTGCTGAGCTCGCGGCCCTCAGCTACGTCGGCTGCGTCAGGTGCGTCAGCTGCGTCAGCTGCGTGCGCGACTGAACCGAAAATGGTGGCCTGCCCCCATTCTCCTACTGCACCGAGGTCACGCCTGGTTGCGTGGGCTCGAATGACGACGGCGCGATGTCAGGGTTTCTTGACGACCGATTCGAACAGCGGACGTGACAGCTCGCTCGCATTGTCGGCGTGAATCAGCACATCGACGTAAACATTGGCGGGCTCGTCCCACAGCTCACCGGGAAACATCTTCTGCCACCGTGCCGGCGAATACTGCTCGGCATCGATCGTCGTCGTCTCCGGTTTGACGGCCGGTCGGCGGAGACTGAAGGTCGTGTTGCGCCAGGGGCCACGCTTGAGCTGGCACCGTGTCGACAGATACTCGTACGGCCCGATGACCTGACTGCTCCGCTCGTCAAAGCGCTTGCAGCCGACCCCCTTCAGGGACTTCTCGATGCCAGCGAGCGTGACCGAGCTCAAGCTCACACCACCGATCGTGTACGCCGAGGGAACCGGAGCCACGACTTTCGGCTCCTCGACGGCCGGCGGAGCGGCGACCTGATTCGCTGGCGCCACAGATCCTTTCGCATCCTCGCTGGCTCCGGGCGACGAGACGGCGTTCGACTGCGGCTGCTCCTCCTTAGGCTGCGGCGGCTGCTGCGCCTCGCGCGCAGGCGACGACGCGCACGCGATCGACAGACAGGTGAATCCGGCGAGCAGGAACTTCATGATCTCGATCATACTAGCCGGGACGCGGAGCGCGAAGCGCGGAGCGCGGAGCGCGGAGCGCGGGGCGAAGCCCCGCGGGCGAAGCGCGAAGCGCGAAGCGCGGGGCGAAGCCCCGCGGGCGAAGCGCGAGGCGCGAGGCGTCGCGCGAAGCGCGCCACCGCCCTACAGCGAGTCGAGCGCCGTGAACAACCGATCGATGGGCACGAGCTCCATGCCGAACGAATCCTCGAGCCGCGCGCGGTTCTGGATCGGCAGCAGCGCGCGCGTGAACCCGAGGCGCGACGCCTCCGCGAGCCGCTGCTCGCACAGAGGAACTGCGCGGATCTCGCCCGCGAGGCCGACCTCGCCGAACACGACGGTCTTGGCATCGATCGCGCGACCGCGCGCCGACGAGGCGATCGCACACGCGACGCCGAGATCGATCGCGGGCTCGTTGAGCCGGATCCCGCCGGCGACGTTGACGAACACGTCGCGATCGAGGACGTCGCAGTTCGCGCGCTGCGCGAGGACGGCGAGCAGGAGCGCGATGCGATTTCCGTCCACGCCCGCGGCCGTGCGGCGACCGAGGCCGGCGGATGCGGGCGCTACCAGCGCCTGGATCTCGACGAGCAGCGGGCGCGTGCCGTCGGCCGACGCGACGACGACCGAACCCGGCGCGCCGATCGGGCGCTCCGCGAGGAGGTGGGCCGAAGGATTCGTGACCTCGGCCATGCCGGCACCGCGCATCTCGAACACGCCGATCTCCTGCGTCGAACCGAACCGGTTCTTGTGCGCACGCAGGATCCGGTAGGGGCCGCCATCGCCTTCGAGCTGGAGGACCACATCGACGAGGTGCTCGAGTGTCTTGGGCCCCGCGAGGCCGCCATCCTTGGTGACGTGACCGACGAGGATCGTCGGGATGCCGGAGGTCTTGGCGAACTGCATGAGGCGACTCGCGCACTCGCGGACCTGGGCGAGCGAGCCGGGGATCGAGTCGAGCATCGGCGTGTACACGGTCTGGATCGAGTCGACCGCGAGGATCGCGGGCCTCTGCGCGTGAGCGTGGGTGAGGATCCGCTCGACGTCGGTCTCCGCGACGACGGAGAGCCGGGGGTGGGCCGCACCGACGCGACGCGCACGCATCGCGGTCTGCGCGACCGACTCTTCGCCGGTCGCGTAGAGCACGCCGCCGTTGGACGAGAGGCCGGCCCCAGCGAGCATCGCGAGCTGACCAAGACCCTGGATCAGGAGCGTCGACTTGCCGATGCCCGGATCGCCGCCGAGCAGCACGAGGCTGCCGGCGACGAGACCGCCGCCGAGCACGCGATCGAGCTCGCCGATGCCGGTGCGCGCGCGATCGTTCGCACTGATCTCGCGAACGTCGGCGATCGAGATCGGGGCCTGGCCGTCGGTCGAGCCGCCCGAGCTCGAGCGGACATGACCAGCGCTGTCAACCTCCTCGATCAGCGAGTTCCACTCGTGACAGGCGGGGCAGCGCCCGAGCCACTTGATCTCTACGTGGCCGCAGCGATCACAGCGGTGCACGCTGCGCGGCGCCTTGAGCGCTTTCACCTTGGCCACACCACGCTATATCACGCGGGTCTGACGCCGCCGGTGCGGGCTAGGCGCGCCTCGGCGCGGCGACGTGCTTGACGAGAACCTCGACGGCGCGGCGTGCGAGATCGGCCGACGCTCCATCCTGATAGAGCGCATACATGCCGGCGTGGACATTCTCGACCTGCGCGAGCTGGACGAGCCGGCCGGCGGCGATGGCGTCGCGCGCGACCGAGCGGGGAACGAACGCGATGTAGCCCCCACGGGCCGCCGCCTCCACGAGGAACAGCGCATCGTCGCTCTCCGCGGCGACCTTGGGACGCAGCCCGTTCGCATCGAGGAACGCCTCGACGTCCCAGCGCAGGCTCGAGCTCGTGCGGTAGTGGACAAGGCGGCCGTCCTGCCAGTCGGGCGCGAGCTGGAGCGACGG
This sequence comes from Myxococcales bacterium, assembly GCA_031421915.1. Classification (GTDB taxonomy): domain Bacteria; phylum Myxococcota_A; class Polyangia; order Haliangiales; family Haliangiaceae; genus JABFXX01. Next base: position 10,277 of record JANOPP010000326.1, read on the forward strand.
GGCGCCGACGGCGATCAGCGACAGCTTGTCGATCTGCACGACTTCGAGGCCGCGCCTGACAGCCTCGGGCGGCTCGGACTCGCAGAGCACGAGGTCGAGCTCGGCGTTCCGGATCTCGCGGAGCAGCTCGACGCTGTCGCCCGACCGGATGCTCGGTACGCAGTCGTCGAGTGCGAGCAGCGGCATGAGGAAGTCGGTGGTCGTGGTCCGCGCGACGGAGCTCGAGATGCCGATCCGGAGAGAGCGCAAGAGGTTCGTGACGCTGTGACCGAGCGCCTCGGCCAGTCGCTCCCCGGCGCGGAACATCACGGAGGTGTGCTCGAACGTCAGCCGCCCAGCCTCGGTCAGCTTGAGCCCCGTCGGCTGGCGCTCGAACAGCGACACGGACAGCGCCCGCTCGAGGGCGCGCACTTGCTCGCTGACCGTCGGCTGGGTGACCCCGAGCTTGACCGCGGCTCCGGCGACGCTGCCCTCGAGCGCAGCGACGTGGAAGTAGTGCAAGTGGTTGTAGTTCAGCATCGCTGCATGGACCTCATCACGTGCTGTGCCAGCACCCGATGAGGTCGTGCTCGCGCTACCGCCCTTCACCCGTGCAGATCCTGTCACGGTGAGCGCCTGCGCCCGGTCAGGACAGCCGGCGCCGCACGACCTCTTGCTTGGCCCGCAGCCGCACCGCGAGAGCATCGCGTCCGAGGGCCGCGGCCCGCGCCGCACCGACGCCGAGCCAGCGCACGGCATGGCTGACCGAGCCTGCGGCGAGGAACGCGCGGCTCGCTGACAGCGCGACCGCGACGTCGCCTTGATCCTCGTCGTGACGGCGCTCGAACAGCTCCTCCGCCTCTTCGGTCTTGCCGACGCTGACGTAGAAGTCGGCGAGGCCGTCACGCATGGCGCCGATCCGTTCGCCGCCGTGGGGCATCTTCGCAAGCTCGACCGCATACGCGGCCGCAAACTCCTCGTAGGCACGCACGGTGCGATCGATGTTGTCCTTGCCGTACGCGACCATCAGCTCGAGGAACGGCGCGTAGAACACGTAGCTATCGACCGGGCACTCGAGGACCCCGATCACCTGATCGAGATCGAGCTCCTCGCCCTGGTGCGCGGCGGCGGCGAGGGTCGCAGCTTCGATCGCGATCTTCGACGCTCCGAACCGGGCGCGGGCCTCTTCGAGGCCGTGGGCGCGAACGACCTCGGAGACCCGCTCGGCACGAGCGACATGCTCCGTGATTCGCTCCCAGTCGAGGATCCGACTGTTCTGCGGAAACGCGGGGATCGCGAACTCGGGATCGAAGTGATCGTCCCAGGTGGCCCCCCCGGTGGTCAGGGCAGCTCGAGCAGCGGCGATCTCATCGGCTGATAACCAGCTGATCCGCATCGCGCAAGCGTAGCAGGAAAGCGCTACTTCTTCTTCGGACCCTTTTTCGGCGGATCCTTCTTCGGCGGATCCTTCTTCACGGTTGCACCGAGCGAACCGAGCTCGTCCTCGATGCGCTTGGCAGCGGCAGGATCCTTGCCCTTGTTGATCTCGAGGTACTTGTTGAAGGCCATGATGGCCTTGTCGTTCTGGTGATCGGTCTTGTACATGAAGCCCAGATCGAACCAGCCCTCGGCGTTCGATGGATCGAGGCCGGTGGCCTTCTCGTACGACGCGATCGCCTCGTCGATCATCTCCTTGCGGCGATACGTGACGGCGAGGTTGAAGTGGAAGCTCGCATCGTTCGGCGAGAGTGCGACGGCCTTGCCGTACGCCTTGATCGCGTCGTCATCGCGCTTCGCCGTGCGATAGGCGACGCCGAGGTTGTTCCAGTAGTTCGCATCATCGGGCTTGAGCTTCGTCGCCTCCTCGAGGTCGATGATCGCGCCCGCGGTATCGCCCTTCTTGCGGCGCACGGTGCCGAGGTTGCCGCGGATCTCCGCGTCCTTCGGGGCGAGCTTGCTCGCGGTGATGAGTGCCTCGAGCGCCTTGTCGATCTGATCGTTGCGGTAGTACGCCATCCCCAGGTTGCCCCAGAGAACCTTGTCCTTCTTGATCACCGCGGTCGCGTTCTCGTACGCGCCGACGGCCTTCTTGATGTCGCCCTTCAGCTTGTAGAGGTTGCCGAGCGACGACCACGCCATCCCGTGCTTCGGGTTGGCGGCGACGGCCTTCTCGAGCGAGGCGATCGCCTCGTCCGACTTGCCCTGCTGCTTGTAGGCGAGCCCTTGCTTGTAGTGCGCGTCCGCATCCTCCGCGAAGGCGGGAGCAGCGACCAAGGTGCCGAGTACGAACAGGATCCGGGCGAGCGAGCGCATGCGACCTCCAGGGCGTAAGCCTACTACAACTGGCTTCGCGCCTCGATCGACGCCCGGGCTGTCGCCCGTATTCAACGCAGCCGCGCGGTAGCGATGGGTGCCCCAAGGGCACTTGCTCGCCTGGCAGCTCGCTGGCGTATCAGGATGCGGCGGCGGCAGCAGCCTCGGGCGCCGTTGCGGTCACGCCAAGCTCGATCTCCGCGAGCGCCTCACCACTGGCGGCGACGCTCTGCGAGAGCTCGTCGAGCTGCTGGTTCGCGCCGTTCGCCGACGCGCGAGCAGCCTCGAGGCCGGTCGCCGCGAGCTGGAACTTCTCGAGCGTGGTGACGTGATTGTGCATCCGTGCGACGAGGCGCTCCTGGCCCTGGCGAATGTGGCTGCGGTAGCGGAGCTGGTCGGCGAGCGCCGCGCGCGCCGCGGTGTACTGCGTCTTGACCTCGGCGTCGGTCGTCGCCTCGATGCGCTTGTCGAAGTTCTCCATGCGCGAGACGAGCTCCGTCTCGCTCGCACCGGTCAGCTTGACCTCGGCGCTCTTCGCGGCGACCTCGAGGGTCTTGAGCACGCCGTCGCGAACGAGGTTGCGACCGGCATCTGCATCGGTGAGCTTGTCCTTGGTCGTGTTCCAGATCGCGACGGAGCGGTCGCACAGGTTCTTGACCTCCGCGTCGAGCGTGGTCGGCAGCTTCTTGAGCGCGGCCTTTACGGGGTCGAG
>JANOPP010000327.1:0-16655 GCA_031421915.1 Myxococcales bacterium
GTGGACTGGACCTGGCTCCGCACGACCTGCCCCTCCGCGTTGACCAGGAACTTGACCGTGAGGTCGCCCTGCAACGTCTCGCCACCCTCGCATGCGAGCAACTGCTTGCGGTTCTTCGACGCGAGCCCCTCGACGACACCCGGCGCGAGCGTCACGACCTGCGGCTCGGCAGACGGCGGCGGTGGTGGTGGTGGTGGTGGTGGTGGTGGCGGCGTTCCGACGGTGGGGGTCGCGGTGACCACGTTCGGATCGGCAGGCTTCGTCGTCGTCGCGACCATTGTCGGCTTCGGCTCGGCAGGCTTCGTGGCGACCGGCGTCGATTGCGGCTCGGCAGGCTTCGTCGTCGTCGCGACCGGCGTCGGTTTCGGCTCGGCGGGCTTCGTCGTCGTAGCAACCGCGATCGCCGCGGCCGTCGTCGGCTTCGGCTCGGCGGGCTTCGTCGTCGCGACCGTGGTCGCCTTGGTGTCGACGGGCTTGGCTTGGGATACGGGTGTGGCCTTCGTCGGCTTCGGCTCGACGGGTTTGGTCGTCGCGACCGCAACCCGCGCGTCGGGTCGGGTCACCGGGACGCTCTCCGTCACGCGATCGACCGTCTTGTTGGCGCCCGACGCAGGACCGGTGCCGGCTGCCACCGCTACCGCCCCCGTGATTGGCTCGCCGGGCGGCGCGATCGGAGTCGTCGGTGCGGTCGAGAGCTTCCACACGAGAAGACCTACGACCGCGACCAGCGGCACGACGATCATCGCGATCTTCGCGGGCGGCCAGCTACGCGGCGGGGCCGAAGGCATCGAGCCCTGCTCCCAGCCGAGCTTGGCGCTCGTCCGCGTCCCTTGCTCCGCGGACTCGGTGCTCGAGCGTGCAGCGACCGGTGCGGACGTCGGTACACGGCGACGGCCGTCGGTGATCGTCTTCGCCTCGGCCCCGGGCCGCGATCCGCCGCCCGTCCGGGTCGCTCCCGCGTCGCTCCCCAGGCTCGGGAGATCCGACCAGCTCCTGCCCCCGATGTCGTCGCCAACCTGCGTGTCGGCGACGAGATCGAGCCACGGCTCGGGCTTCTCGCCGCACAGCTTGAGGACGTAGCTCGCGATCGTGCTCGCTGACGCCGTCAGGCCTGCCTTGGTGGCGAACGAGTCGAGCGCGACGCGCATCTCGTCGGCGGTCTGGTAGCGGCGCTCTGGATCGGTCGCGAGCGCCTTTATGATGATCGTCGACAGCTCGTTTGGCAGATCGGGGCGGCGCACTCGTGGCAACGGGATCTTGCCGGTGCAGATCGCGTCCATCACGAGGTAGTCGCTGTCGCTCTTGAAGAGGCGCGTCGTCGTGGCCATCTCGTAGAGCACGACGCCGAGCGCGTAGACGTCGCTGCGCCGATCGATCGCGGCCATCTTGCACTGCTCGGGCGACATGTACGAGACCTTGCCCTTGAGGCTGCCCGAGCGTGTCTCGACCTGGCGCATCGCAGCCTTCGCGATCCCGAAGTCGACGACCTTCACCGAGCCGTCGTAGCCGACGAGAATGTTCGATGGCGACACGTCGCGATGGACGATGTTGAGTGGCTTCTTGTCGGCGCCGCGGCGCTCGTGCGCGTGGTGCAGGCCAGCAGCGACGGACGAGATCACGGAGACGACATAGCCGAGCGGCATGTGCGTCCGCGTCTTGGATACGATCGACAGCATCGCGCGCAGATCCTCACCATGGAGGTACTCCATCGCGAAGAAGTACTCGCCATCCGCCTCGCCGATGTCGTGAACCTGGACGACGTTCTGGTGATGGAGGTTCGCGGCGAGGCGCGCCTCGTCGAGGAACATATCGATGAAGCGCTGATCCTTCGCGTGCTCGGCGCGGATCCGTTTGAGCACGACGTGGCGCGCGAACCCCTCGATCCCGTCGGTCCGCGCGAGCAACACGTCCGCCATCCCGCCCGACGCCAGGTGCTTGAGCACCGTGTATCGTCCCAGCCGCTCGACCATCTCCCGATCCTACCCTAGACGTCGGCGGCTTTTGCTTTTTTCGCGGCGCGCGCAGCACGTGCGGCTTCGCGCTCCTCGTCACGGCGGCGCTCGAGATCGAGCTGATTGCGCGCCGCGCGGGTCCCGAAGATGAAGCCGACGAACATCCCGACCATCAGGATCCCGGGAATGAACAGGATGTGGCTCGACGTCATTTCGACGCCGCCTCGAGATCCTTGCGCAGCTGCGCGATCTCCGTGCGCAGCCCCTGCTGGCGACGCCACAGGAACAGCACGAAGCCCGCGGCGAGCAGCCACAGCGCGCCGTACGCGAGGACCACGTGCTTCTCGTTCTTCGCGATCGATTCGCCGGCCGTCTTGTGCTGACGGTACGTCTCCTCGTTGATCGTCATGATGATCGCTTCGGAGAACGTGGGATCCGCGTTCATCGCGTCGGCGCAGATCTGCCGGAGCTCGGCAGGCGTACGCGTCGGCGCAGGCTGAGCGATTGCGATCGCCGGGACGAACAACAAGACGACGATGATCCAGGTGCGCATCGATTTCCTCACGAGAGTACCCCCGCGTCGAGACCCTTCTCCCGCAGCTCGCGCACCTCGCGCTCCGCGGCGACGGTCTGCACGCGCATCATCACCAGGGTCAGAAACCACAGGAAGAACGTCAGCACGCCGAGCCACATCACGAGCTTGATGTCCGGGTGCGATGCGAGGGCCGCGCCGCCCGCACCGGCCTGTGGATGATGGTCGCTCGCGTTGACCATCGTGTAGATGAACGGGATGCCGAGCGTCCCGAACACGGCGAGGCCCGCTGCGAGGCGATCCGCGCTCGCGCCCGCAAACCGGCGCACCAGCACGATCCCGACGAGCGACAACCAGAGCAGCAGCGACATCGTCAGCCGCTTCTCCCAGGTCCACCAGATGTCCCACGCGGCCTTGGCCCAGATCGAGCCGGTGATCAGGACGGCCGCGCCGAACACGACTGCGACCTCGGCGGAAGCGAGCGCGAGGTCATCCCACTTCGCGGTGCGCTTCTTGAGGAAGATCAGCGAGCTCACGCCGCACACGCCGGTCGCGATGAACAGCATGAACGCGTGCGGCACGTGCCAGTAGAAGATCTTCTGGTTGAACAACAGCGCGCGGTCGAACGGCGCGAACGAGAACATCAGCCACAGCGTGACTGCGAAGCCGATCGCCGACAGCGTGGCGAGCACCGGGATGGCTTTGTTGCTCATTCGATCACCAGGGACTCGAAGATCCACAGGGACAGTACCAGAGCAGCGGCATCATAGACTCCGAGGAAGCCGATCCAGTACCACGCCTTGTCGGGGTCCGGCCGCAGGGCGATCAGCGCCTCGGTCGCGTGGGTCCCGGCGACGAACAGCGGGATGAGGATCGGGTAGAGGATGACCGGCAGGAGGACGTCCCGCGAGCGCACCTTGAGCAGCGTCGCCGCGAACACGGCGCCAACGTTCGCGATGCCGATCGCACCGAGGATCAGCACGACCACCAGGGCCAGCGGGTCAGAGAACAGCGGCGCATCGAGAAACAGCGCGAGCAGGGGCGTGCACACGGCGGCGACGGCGATGATCAAGACCGCGACCGAGATCGCCTTGCCGAGGAAGACGGAGAGCCGTGGGATCGGCGCGAGTAGCAGCGCGCGCATCGTGTCGTTCTCTCGCTCGCGATCGAAGGCGCGACCGAGACCGATCGTACCGGCGAACGCGATCGCGACCCACAGCATGCCGGGCGCCGCGGCGCGGACGAGGTCCGGCTTGACCGGGAACGCCATCGAGTACACGACGACGATCAGGCCGCCGAAGAACGCCATCGTGTAGACGATCTCGCGGCTGCGCAGCTCGATGCGCAGGTCTTTCCACGCGACGCGCGCTGCTTGGCGGAGAACGGACATCAGTTCGCGTGCTCGTGCGCGTGCTGGCTATAGATGTCTTTGAGCTGCTCGTACGTGTACGAGCCACGGTCCTCGAACACGAGCTGGCCGCGGCGGAGGATCGCCAGGTGGTTGGTCTTGCCCGCGATCGCCTCGAGGTCGTGGGTCACGATCACGACGATCGCGCCCTCCTTGCGCAGGCTCCCGAGCTCCTCACCGAGCGCCATCGCGCCATCGCGGTCGAGGCCCGTGAACGGCTCGTCGAGCAGCAAGAGCGACGGACGCGTCAACAACGCGCGGGCGAGAGCGAGCCGCTGGAGCATGCCGCGCGAGTAGGTCCTCGCCTCGCGATCGCGTGCCTTGCTGTCGAGGCCAACGCGGTCCAGCACGGCCCTGATCGCGTCACGACTACCATCGACGGCGTACAGGCCCGCGACCAACTCGAGGTTCTCGTGTGCGGTCAGCTCGCCGTAGCAGAGCGACGAGTGAGCGAGCATTCCGATCTCGCGGCGGACGTCCTCGCCGACGACCTCGGAGCCCTTCGCGCGATAGCTGACGGCACCATCCGTGGGCCGCACCAGCGTCGAGACGATGCCGAGCAGCGTGGTCTTCCCTGCCCCGTTGTGCCCGAGCAGCGCGGTCATCGACCCGGCGGTCAGCTCGAGGCTGACGCCGCCGAGAGCGCGCTCGTTGCCGTAGCGCTTGGTGAGCTTCTTGACCTGGACCTGATCGAGCGCTGCCACGCCTAGGCGCCCCACAGTCGCTCGAGCTCGTCGATCAGCTGCTCCTTGCGGTGGCGCTCCTTGGTGTTCGAGACGCCGCGGCGCTCGAGATCGACAAGCTCGTCGAGGAGCTTGGTGCGCCGCGCCTCGCGATCGGCCGCGGGCATGGCCCTGGCCCCCGGTGCGCGGTCGAGTGCGAACGCGATGCCACCAGCGAGCATGAGCAGCACGAGGATGCCGACGATCCGCGGCGCCCACACGCGCCACGCGGCTTCCGTCGGGAACCCGGAGATCGTGAGCGCCATCGACTGACCACGATCGATCGTGACGCCCGTGATCACGAACCACGGCTCACCCGACGATGCGGTCTGGGTCTCGCCCTGAACGCCCTGCGGCAGCTTGACCGTCATGCCCGGCGTCTGCCGGATCTTCATCTCGCTCTGCCAGGTCCCGAGCGGGAGATCGAACTGCCACGAGACCTCGCCGTCCTCGATCGGCATCGAGTAGCCCGCGCGGAACTTCTTACCGCCGGGCGGAATCGGCCGCATGATCCGGAAGCCCTCGCCCTGCGCGACCGCGACGTCGGCCTGATCGACCGCCGCGATGATCGCGCCCTTGTGGCGCTTCGGCAGCTTGATCAGGAGTCCATCGGGGCCCGGCGCCTTGAACGGCGCCCACGAGTAGTTCGTGATCTCGAACATGCCCTGCACGGCGAGCAGCTGATCCTCGACGAACGAGTGCGTGTCGAACGTGAACAGCGTGCGCGGATAGACATAGACGTTCGCGTGGGCACCGATGCCGGGCGCGACCTGGACGGGGAGCGAGCGGAAGATCTGACCGCTCATCACGGTCTGTGCGTAGAACACCGGGCCGGCGCTGTCGGCGACCTCGAACATTGCCTCGGGCTTGCCGACCGACGGCCACTGCGCGGTCACGTCGAGCTTGCCGCCCGACGTCGAGAGCTCCATGCCCGACGACAGCATCTGCTTGCCGTTGATCGTCAGCACGGCCTTGGCCGCCGGGTTCGCCTTGATCGTGATCTTGGCCTTGCCGTCCATGCCGGTCGTCGCGATGCCGTTCTCGATCGGCACGTCGTCGGCGACACCGACGAGGCGAATCTCGATCCCGGCGAGCGGGTTGGCCTCGGTGCCCATGCCGCCCTTGATCTCGATCTCGAGCACACCGGCCGCGAGGTCCGGACGCGGGACGAAGTTGGCCGAGCCGCGGACCTGCGTCGGATCCGGCTTGCCGCGCTGGGTCTTGGCGACGCCGACCGGCTTCATCGTCGCGGCGTCGTAGAGCGTGATCTCGGTGCCGGGATCGCCGACCCCGTCGATCGACACGCGGACGCGGTTCGCGGAGATCATCGAGCCATCGCTCGGGATCAGCTTGGTGTAGTCGTCGATCGGGGGCGTGGTCGCGGTGCGCTTGTCGCCGGACAGGACGACGCGTGCGCCGCCCTGCGGATCGAGGACGGTCGGCACCGAGATCAAACGATCGCGGCCGCTTCCGCGCGGCAGCGACGCGAGCGCGAAGTACGAGGTGGCACCGGAGACGTCGAGCTCCGTGAACGTCGCGTTGCCCTTGGCATCGGTGTTCTTGGTGACGAGCTTGATCGAATCATCGGCCGCGTAGCCGACGAGGTAGACCGGCACGCCGACGGGTGGCTCGGAGTCCACCGACTCGCCGTTGACGAGCGCGAGGTTGTTGTAGGTGACGCGCACCATGAACGTGCCGGCTGGCAGTCCTTGATCGGGCCGCGGCTGACCACTCATGGAGCGAGCCTCGGGCATCGCGCCGCCGATGGGGCCGGGCATCCCGCCGCCACCCTCGAACGGCTTGGTCGACAGCATCAGCCGGGCGCCGCCGTCATCGGGAACGGGGAACGACTCGGACGTGATGTCCTGCTTGCTCTCGTCGGTGATCTTGGCCTGGACCATCGCGCCGACCGGCAGACCGGTGAACGTCGCGCGGCCCGCGGCGTCCGTGCGCGCGAGGCGTGCCTCGCCGTTGACCAGCAGCGTGACGTCGGTGCCGACGACGGGCTTGGACGGACTGCCATCGACGATGCGAACCGAGATCGTGCCCTTCACCAGCGTGGCGTCGGGGAGCGGACGACCGATCGCGGCGGCCGGCTGTGCGCTCGCGACGGGTGCGTCGACGATCACGGTAGCGACGGCGACGGTGGCGATCGCGATGCGGAGAGCCATCGCTGCGAGCTGCTTGCGGCCTTGGATCACGACGTCGCCTCCTTCGCGGTGGGTGCGCTGTCTTCGGTCGCGGCTGCGGTGGCGGCGCTCGCCTTCGCGTCCGAATCATCGTCGAGTGCGTCGGAGGCCGCCTGCGCCTCCGCGGCAGCCTCGGTCGCTTCCGCGGCTGCGGCCGTGGCCTGATCGGCAGCGGCATCGACGGCAGCTTCTGCCGCAGCGTCGTCGAGTCCAGGCGACGGAGAGGCGGCAGCGTTCGCGGCGGCGGCCGCCTTCTCTGCGGCGTTGGCAGCCTTGGTGGCAGCGGCGGCGGCATCCGCGGCGGCGGCTTTCGGATCCTTCTTGCCCTTCTTCTTCGCGGGCTTTGCGAACGCGGAGTCCTCATCCTCGGCCGCCAGCTTCGTCTTGTTCTCGATCTCGAGCCGCGCCCTGACCTCGCGTTCGATCTGCTCGCGCACCGTTCCAGCAGAGCCCGCCTCGAGGTTGTCGAGCTCCTTGATCACCTCGATCGCGCGCGCGCGATAGATGCCGATCATCTCGTCGGCATCGGCCTTGGACAGCTTGCCCATCTCGCGATCGAACTCGGCTTCCTTGATCGCCTTGAGCAGCGTCTTCTTCTCGCGCTCGAGCTCACCGCGTGCGCCGAGCGAGCGGCCCCACGTCGAATCGTTCTCGGGACCGTCCTCCGCGACCACGACGACACCGGTGCGCCACAGCGCGTAGACCGTCGAGACGACCGCGAGGTACCCGAGGCAGACGAACACCGCGGGCGGCGAGATGAAGAACTTGTTCTGCCACAGGATGAACAACCAGCCGATCACGAGGGCAGCGAGGAACCCGCCGCGACGGATCCACTTCAGCGGGTCGGGGTTCTCGTCACCCATTGCTAGTCGGTCTTCGCGAGCTCGTCGTCGAGCTTGTCGGCGTAGTCGTCGTCCTCGGGGCCGCTCGCGGCGACGACGGCGCTCGCTGCCTCGTTGGTCGCCTGGCCCCGGTGGACCCAGCGGCGCCCGACGGCGAACAAGAGGCCGAGCCCACCGATCACGCCGAGCGACGGGAACAGCCACGAGAACTTGCTGCGTGGGGTCGCGAGCACGTGCTCACCGCCGTAGAAGCTGACGAAGTCCTGGAGGACCGCGTCGTACGCCAGGGTGCGACCTGCCTCGGTCTTGAGATCGAACTTCGGCGTGCCGTCCGGATTCTTCTGGTTGATGAAGTCGATCACCTGCCCGCGCGACTTCGCGGCCGGCTGGCACTTACAGCTATGGATGCTCTCGCGCGGACAGCCGCACATGCAGAGCAGCTCCTTCATCGCCTTGTCCGCGACCTCGTTGTCGGCGCGGTTCATGGCGGCCCAGCCGACGCCATCGGCGCCCATGCCGGCACCCGCGGGAACGTGCTCGCCGGCACCCTGCGCGTGCGCCTGCGACGCGAGGCCACCGAGCAGACCGCCGATGACGAGGATCAAGATCCCGATATCCGCGGCACGTCCGAGCTTGGTCGGCCGCGGGCGCGACGACATCCGGTCGACGACGCTCTGCGGGATCAGGCAGACCAGCGTGCCGAACGCGAGCAGCAAGAAGCCGATCCACACCCAGCTGATCAGCGGGTTGATGAACACGCGGAAGTTCGCCATCTGACTGTCGAGGTCGTAGCCGGTGAGGACGACGTAGACGTCCTCGTTCATGCGCACGCGGATCGCGACCTCGGTCGTCGCCTCCTCGGATCCCTTGTGGTAGTCCCACTTCGCCGGGTAGACGACGCCGATGTTCTCGCCCTCGTGCCAGATGCTGACCTGCGCGGTCACGGCATCCTTGTGGTCATCCGAGGTGTGGATGATCCGCTCGTAGAGGAACGTGTAGTCGCCGAACGCGAACGCGCTCTTGGTGTTCTGCGGCAGGTTGGTCGCGGTGCCATCCGCACCGAACGTGACGCGCGTGTCGGTAACGGCCGGCTTCTCGATCGTGCGATCGACCATGCGGTCGTACGCCTTGCCACCAAAGCCGATGAACATCACGGCAACGCCCATGTGGACGATGTAGCCGCCGTACTTGCGGCGCTTGGACAGGACGAGGCCGATCAACGACGTGATCGGATCGGAGCCAGTCTGCCGGCGGCGGACGATCGTGCCGCGGATGAACTCCTGGCTGATCGACGAGATCACGAACGTGCAGATGCCGAAGTTGACGAGTGTCGACGGCAGCGGGATCTGGTTGATCAGCAGGCGCGGTCCATCGGTGACGTGCGGGAACACGACGACGAGCACGATCAGCACGACCGTCGTGATGCCGACCGGGATCATGAACTGCTGGAGCAGGCGCTCGCGCGTCGACTTGCGCCACGCGAGGAGCGGAGCCGCGCCTGCGAGGAACAGCAGGATGAGGCCCATCGGGGCCATCCACTTGTTGAAGAACGGGATGCCGACCGAGATCCGGGTCCCGTCGAGCGCCTCGGAGATCGTCGGGAACATCGTCGCGAACACGACGAAGAACGCGCACGCGAGGAGGATCCAGTTGTTGAGGAGGAAGGCGAACTCGCGCGAGAAGAACGACTCGAACTCGCTCTTGGTCGCGAGCTTGTTCGATCGATAGACGAGCAGGCCGACCGAGACGATCGCGATCGCTGCCATGAACACGACGAACTGCAGCGCGAGCACGTTGTCCTCGCCGAAGGCGTGGACCGACTGCACGATTCCCGAGCGCGTCATGAACGTGCCGAAGATCGTGAGGAAGAACGTCATGCAGACGAGCGCGAGGTTCCAGCGCTTCATCATGCCGCGCTGTTCCTGGATGATCGCGGAGTGGAGGAAGGCCGTGGCTGTGAACCACGGCATCATCCCGGCGTTCTCCACCGGATCCCACGCCCAGTAACCACCCCACCCGAGCTCTTCGTACGCCCAGCGGCCGCCGAGGATGAGGCCAAGCGAGAGGAAGCCGAAGCAGATCAGCATCCACACGCGGACCGATCCGATCCACAGGTCGTCGAGGCGGCCAGACGCGAGCGCGCCGATGCCGAACGCGAACGGAATCGTCGCGGCGACGAAGCCGATGTAGAGCGACGGCGGATGGATCACCATCCAGTAGTTCTGGAGCAGCGGGTTCAGACCCTGGCCGTCGGCGGGTGCACCGGTCAGCGACACGGCGAACGGGTTCTTCGTGAAGATCAGGAGCGTCAGGAAGAACACCTGTACGACCATGATCGTCGCGACGACATAGCCGATCATGTCGCGATGACGCTTGGCGTTCATCACGATCGCGACCGTCGAGAACAGGCCGAGAACGAGGACCCAGAACAGGAGCGAACCGTCGAGGCCTCCCCAGAACGCGGTGACCTTGTACCAGTTGCTCATCGACACATCGCTCGTGTGCGCGACGTACTTGATCGAGAAGTCATGCGTGACGAACGCGTAGATCATCAGCGCCGACGCGAGACCGACCAGGGCGGAGAAGCCGTAGAGGCCGTAGACCGACGACGTGACGAGCCGGCGACTCTTGCGCGCGTTGCCGGCGATGCCGGCGGCGATCGCCCAGGCACCGACGACGTAGGCGACGAGGAGCGAGATCGTGCCGACGAGCGCGATCGGTGAGTACGAGGAGAGGGTGTCGCTCACTTGAACTTCACGCCACTGCCGCTATCGAGATTCTTGTTCGCCTGAGCGCCCTCGTACTTGGACGGGCACTTGGCCATCAGCTCGGTCGCATCGACGACGTACGTCATGTCGGACTCGATGTTGACGTCGAGCGAGGCAGCGACCGAGGCCATCTGGGATGAGAGCACCACGCGACCGGTCGCGACGACCTCGGACTGGTCCTTGAACGTGTCGGGTTTGGGCCCCTTGCCGAACACCCGGATCCGCTTGCCCTCGTTGGCGACCAGGAACGTACGAATGGTCTCCTGGTTGACGACCTTCTCCTTGATCGACCCGGCAACGACGTTGCCGTGGACCTTGAGCTCGGTGTCCTTCCACTGGGCAAGGTCGGTCGCGAGCAGCTTCTCGACCTTGTAATAGTGCTGGGTACTGGTCTGGGCGGACTTCGCGAAGAAGGCCACACCCGCAACGAGGACGGCGCCGGTGAGGGCGAGCTTGGCGATGGTGCTGTTCTGCATAGGAAAAGACCTCCAGCCCGGAGGGGCGCGATAAGCCCGGCGATTCAGGCAACCGTAGCATGCCTTGGGTCCATTCCGGTCATCGCCAACCCCTGCCAGGTGGCCCTGCGACGCTTAGCCGCCGATGCTGATCATGTGCTTGCCCGGGGCCCCTGCCCCGGTGCGCTCGAACACGTGCCCTGCCCGCTTCCCGGTCACGGCAGCGGCGATCGCGCGAATCACGTCGTCCTCGCTGCCCCCTGCGCGCAGGACATCGCGCAGGCTGATCGCGTCGTCGTGGCCAAGGCACGCGTGCAGAGCGCCTGTGGCAGTCAGTCGCAGGCGATTGCAGTCGTCACAGAAATGGTCCGTCATCGCCGAGATGATCCCGACCTCGCGCCCCGCGGCGGTCCGCCAGTGACGTGCAGGTCCCGGGTCCTGTCCGGGGCGCTCGCTCGCGACGAGCGAACCGAGCACGGTCTCGAGCGCCGCCCGGATCTGGGCGGACGACAGCTCCGCCTCGCTCGCGTAGAGCTGGCCCTCGGACATCGGCATGTGCTCGATGAACCGCGGGACCGCACCGCGGCTCCACGCGTACTCGCACAGCGCGAGCAGCTCGCCGTCGTTGACCCCGCGCAGTGCCACGGCATTCGTCTTCACGCGCAGTCCTGCAGCCACGGCAGCGTCGATTCCGGCCAACACCCGGTCGAGGTCACCGCGGCTCGTCAGCATCCGGAACCGCTCGCGATCGAGCGTGTCGATCGAGACGTTGACGGCGGACAACCCGGCGGCCGCGAGCGGTGCAGCCAGCTCGTCGAGAAGGTGGCCGTTGGTCGTCATCACGACCTGATCGATCCCGGGGACGGCGCGGATCCGCCGGACCAGCTCCACGATCCCCTTGCGCACGGTCGGCTCGCCACCGGTCAGCCGGATCTTGCGAACGCCGAGGCGCGCGAACACGGTGACGAGCTGCTCGATCTCCTCGAACGTCAGCACGGTCGACCGCGCGGCGAACGGGATCTGATCCCCGAGATCTTCGGGCATGCAGTACGAGCAGCGGTAGTTGCAGCGGTCGGTGACCGACACGCGGAGGTAGCGGATCCGGCGTGCGAAGGCGTCGACGAGGGGGTCCGACGGGGCTGGCGCCAGGAGCGGGAGTGCCGGTCCGAGATCGGAACCGATGACCGGCAGGTGGACCCGCGTCACAACCATCGCGGGGAGCCTACGGCATTGCGGCCCAGCCGTTACAAACTTCCTTGACAGATCGAAGGAAAACCAGCATCTATCCCCCGCTCCCTTGTCGGAGCAGGAGTCCTAAGAACCTTGATGATGCAATCGACGATCGAAGCACCCGCGATCGGAGGCCTTTGGGTCCTCCTGGTGCAGAACGACGGGGAGCTCGCGACCCAGGACAACGACGGCCGCGTGCCCGTCATGTGCCGCGCGGGCAACGACCAGACCTACCTGCTGGTCTTCAAGAACGTGGCGAAGGCGCGGCAGTTTGTCGCCGCCTCCGCACTCGACGGAGCCGAGCCCCGCATGGTGGTTCGCGGCAACCGCGACGACATCGTGCGGATCGCGAAGTCGGCCGGTGTGGTCGGCACGCTCGTCGACTACGACCCGACGACGCAGCAGTACGCCGCTTCCGGCGCACTGGCGTGATCGTTATCCGGCCGCCTGCGGCGGCCGGTGGCACGAGTGGCTAGTAGCCGCCGGTGACGATCACTTCATCGACGTCGCCACGCTTGGCGGCGTTGGAGTTGATCGCGCGCGAGCACTTCACGCGATCGATCTGGAAGCCCTTGTAGATCGAACGGATGAACGGCGTGTCGCTGTTCGACAGCATGACCTGACAGCCCTTCGCGACGAGCTGCCGCGCGGTCTCTGCGAGCTCGCGCTGATCGTCGTGGTTGAAGCCGTCCATCGCGTAGCTCGTGAAGCTCGCGGTCGGCGTCAACGGATCGTAGGGCGGATCGAAGTACAAGAAGTCGCCGCGCGCCGCATCGGCGACCGACGTCTTGTAGTCGGCATGGCGAAGCTCCGCACGTGCGAGCACCGTCTGCGCCGCACGCAGCGTGTCGGGGACACAGATCGGCGGATCGGTGTAACGCCCCATCGGAACGTTGAAGCCGCCCGACTTGTTGACGCGCCACAGACCGTTGAAGCAGGTCTTGTTGAGATAGATGAACGTCGCGGCGCGCTCGGCGTCGCTCCACGTCGCGTGGGACTGGTTCCACTTCTCGCGGACCGAGTAGTAGTGCTTCTCGTCGTGCGCGGAGCGGTGATGTTGCAGCCGGCGGATCACCGCGGCGACATCGCCCGCGATCGCGCCGTACAGCGCGATCAGATCGGGGTTCGCATCGGCGAGCACCGCGTGTTTGGGCGCCAGGCGGAAGAACAGCGCCGCGCCACCGACGAACGGTTCGTAGTAACGGTTGAAGCGCTCCGGTAGGCGCGCGATCAGCTCGGGGAGGAGCTTGGTCTTTCCCCCGACCCACTTGATCACGGGCGACGCGACGGGTTCGGGGAGCTGGAACGGAAGTGGTGCGCGGCGAGTTCCCCGACTCGCGGCGCTCGCAGTGCGAGGAGCCATGAAAATGATCGTCGAATCGCGGGATCACGCGGGCCACTTTCCAACCCGTTTCTCCCGGCGCGGCGCGCACTTCGATTCCTTCTTCGATATGCGCTTCGGGAGGTGACGACTCGCGATACCCTGGTCCAATGAGATCGCTCGTCCTGATCGCGTCGTTAACGGCGTGCGACTCGTCCGGGATCGAGGTCGTCGTGGCGATGCCAGATGAGGGCGGACTCGCACCTGATCGCGTCCGCCTCTACATCGGCCAGCAGGTGATGCCACGCAAGGACGCAACCACGAGTATCGGCCCCCCGGGCTTCTCCTCCGACCAGGAGCGGACCGGATTTGTCTGGCTCCGCGACAAGCTGAACGCCGACGACGTCATGAAGGTGACGAACGGCGAGCCCGTCTCGTTCGGCTTTCGCGCCGAGGGCGACCCGATCGAGCTCGGCGCGATCGTCGCTGTGGGCTTCACCGGCAACGTCCCGACCTCCGTCGGCTCGCTGTTTCACGTCACGACCGGAGAAGGCCACGTCTTCGTTCACACGATCCAGCTCCACCCCGTGCCGGCGCAGGAGCTCGAGGTGGTGATCTGGGGGCCGGAGGACCGCCCCGAGGCGTGCGTTCACGTCTCCAACCGCCGCGCCGATCGCGACGACCGCGACCCGCGCAACCAGCACGAGAACGTGTTCTTGATCGCGGCCGAGAACGATCGCGACTGCGACGGGCTGCTCGATGACAATCCACTCGAGTGCACGGCCTCGACCTACCTCGGCTCCACGCCACCGGCCGTCGAGGACGTCACATGCGCGCTCCGCACGCCGGCGACCGGCGGCAACAGCTACTGCATGCTCGGGGGACCGGCATGTACCGACGGGCAGCCCGCGATCGCGAACCAGTGCGCGGCGAGCAACTACTGCGTACCCTCCACGGTGTGCGCGGTGTGCGACAACACGGACCCTCTAGACAGCTGCTACCGTGCTCCGTACCAGCATTCGCAGGTGATGTTCGGGATCAAGTGCCATGTCTCGACCGTGCGGATCGGGAGCCCGGTGGGACCGGCCATGCTGTGCCAGGACCCGCTGCCGGTGGCCGGCGAGCTCCTGCTGCCGGGATCCACGGCGACGTGCACGGATGCGCGGATCACCTCGATCGGACAGCCGTGGACCGACCGCCTCGCGATCGGCCAGATGCGGTTCGGCATCGCCGTCAGCTCCGCGTGCCAGCTCGAGGTAAAGCCGGAGGGCGAACTGATCGCGAGTCCTCCCCCGCCGATCGACGGGCTGGTCGCGGTCACGCTCGATCCGGGACGCTCGCTCGCGGTCCCGATCCGGTTCATCCTCGATCCGCCGGACACCGTATGCGTGACGAGCCAAGGCTGCACGTTCATCAACGAAAACAACGACGATCGCGCGACCGCCTGCCTCACCGACTCCCGGTGATCAGGCGCTCTGCAGGGTGTCGTAGCTGTGGAACTGCATCGAGAACGTCGCACGCCCCTCGGTGAGGCTGCGTACACGGGTCGAGTAGCCGAACATGTTGCGCAGCGCCACGTGCGCCGCGACCACGCGCTTGGCGCCGCGCGCGCCGACGTCCTGGACGTTGCCCTTGCGCTGGGTGAGGTCGCCGATGACCGCGCCGAGGAACTCGTCGTCGACGGTGACCTCGACCGCCATGATCGGCTCGAGCCGCGACGGCTTCGCCGACTGCACCGCGTGGCGGAACGCCTCGGCCGCTGCCGCACGTGATCCGATCTCCCCGTTCGAGCCCTCCTTGAGGGTCAGGTTCGTCAGCGTCACCTCGACGTCCTCGAGGGGATAGCCGTCGGGACCGCTCGACGCTGCGTCCTTGAGGCCCTGCATCGCGGCATCGACAATGTGTGGAGGCAGGATCGCGGACGCGGGCAGTGACTTCTTGAACTCCATGCCCGAGCCGCGTGGCCGACCTTTGACGTGGCAGCGAGCCTCGCCGTAGATCATCTGTTCCTTCATGTCCCGCTCGAACACGGCGTGACCATCGCCCTCACCGAGGATCGTCTCGCGGTACACGACCTGGGGCTTGCCGGCGCGCGCCTGTACGCCGTACTCGCGCTTCATGCGGTCGACGATGATCTCGAGGTGGAGCTCGCCCATGCCACGGATCAGCGTCTGGCCGGTGTCTGCATCCTCGTTGAACCGGAACGTCGGGTCCTCGTCGGCCATCTTCGCGAGCGCGAAGTCGAGCCGCTCCTTCGCGGACTGATTCTCGGCCTCGATCGCCTGAGAGATCACGGGCTCGTAGGTGTCGATCCGCTCGAGCAGGATCGGCGACTTGGGATCGCACAGGGTGTCGCCCGTCGTCGCGTCCTTGAGACCCGCGACCGCGACGATCTCGCCGGCGACTGCCTTGTCGAGCCGCTCGCGCTTGTTCGCGTGGAGCTGGAACAGCCGTGCGATCTTCTCCTTCTTGTTCGTGCGGACGTTGAGCACCTCGTGCCCTGCCTCGATGCTGCCGGAGAACACGCGCATGAAGACAACCTTGCGGCCATCGTCCATCGCGATCTTGAACGCCAGCGCCGCGAACGGCTCGTTGTTCTTGGGCGCGCGTGTCAGCCGTTCGGTGCCACCCTCTGACTTGATCGACCGCGGATCGACGCCGGTGACCGGCGGGACGTCGGCCGGCGACGGCAGGTACGCGATCACCGCGTCGAGTAGCGGGTGGATGCCCTTGTTGCGGAGCGCGGTGCCGCCGAGCACGGGGACCATCTTCACCGCGATGGTCGCCTTGCGGATCGCGGCGTCGAGCATCGCGACCGTGATCTCCTGCCCCTCGAGATACGGGACCGCGATCGAGTCATCGAGATCCGCGAGCGACTGGATCATCTGATCTCGCGCGTCGGCGGCACTCGCCTGGAGGTCGCTCGGGATGTCGACGATCTCGGGCGTGTCGGTGACATCGCCCGTGAACATGTGCGCCTTCATGCGCACGAGATCGATCGCACCTTCGAACGCATCCTCGGTGCCGATCGGGAGCTGGATCGGTACCGCGTTCGCACCGAGGCGCTCCTTGATGTCGGCGACGGCACCCTCGAACGAGGCGCCGACCCGATCGAGCTTGTTGATGAACGCGATCCGGGGAACCTTGAACTTGTCCGCCTGGTGCCACACGGTCTCAGACTGCGGCTGGACGCCGGCGACGCCGCAGAACACGACGACCGCACCGTCGAGGACGCG
>JANOPP010000328.1:0-33651 GCA_031421915.1 Myxococcales bacterium
GGTGAATGTGGGACCGGCGTCACCGTCTGAAGGGGGACTCTCGTTCCATGCGCCTAGGTTATTTCCAAGTTTGGGCTCTCACAACAATCGTTGGTCTTGCCGGATGTTGTGGTAGTCGATCGCCTCGAGGTCCTTCTTGAACTTCGCGGCCTCCCAGTCATCCTCGACGAACGCCGTGCCGTACTGGCAGTAGCCCTCGGTGAGGATCTTGATGAGGCGCTCGTTGTCGGGCATCACGATCCAGAAGTTCTCGACGGTCTTGAGGGCGCCCGGGATCGCCTGGCGCGCCAGCTCGTAGTCGGCCTCCATCTGGAGGCTCGGCTGCCCGCGGACGAGGACCTTGGAAGTCGTGTTGACCGTGATCCTGCCGAGATCACATCCGGCAAGACCAACGATTGTTGTGAGAGCCCAAACTTGGAAATAACCTAGGCGCATGGAACGAGAGTCCCCCTTCAGACGGTGACGCCGGTCCCACATTCACCCGGACCGCGCGGTGTGGGCCGAACGCTAAGTCAGCGAAAGCCGAGAGTCAATCGACCGGGCTGATGTATGGTCCGCCCGGGATGAGGTGCCTGGCCAGCCTGGGCCTGCCGATGATCGCGATCGTCGGGTTGGTCGCCTGCGATGCGGGCCGCGAGTCGCGGCAGCGACGGCGCGATCCAGGTGCGCTCGTCGTCGCCGAGGCGGCCGACGTCCAGGCGCTCGATCCGATCCGCGTCACCGACAGCGAGTCGATCGAGGTCGGTGGTCTGTTGTTCGAGGGGCTCGTGCGCTGGAAGCCCGGGACGACGGATGTCTTGCCGGGGCTCGCGACGTCGTGGCAGGTCTCCCCTGACGGCAAGCGCTGGACGTTCCACCTCCGCGAGAACGTCGCCTTCCACGACGGCACTCCTCTCGATGCCGGTGCGGTCGTATTCTCGTTCGAGCGCCTCCTCGATCCGAAACATCCGCACTACCTCTCGGGACAGGACGCCATGTACCGGCGGAGCCTGCTCAAGGGCATCACCAAGCTGGTCGCGCTCGATGCGCAGACGGTCGAGATCCACGTCGTGCGACCGTATGCGCCGCTCCTCGGTGACCTCGCGATGTACCCGCTGGTCTCGCCGACCGCGGTCCGGCTGTGGGGCGACAAGTTCAAGGAGCACCCGGTCGGCACCGGTCCCTTCGCGTTCGAGGCGTGGAACAAAGGCGAGCACGTTGTCGTCCATCGCTTCGACGGCTACTGGGGCGCGAAGCCTGCGATCGATCGGATCGTGTTCCGGGTGATCGTCGACGCACGGCAGCGGCTCGTCGAGCTCGAGTCGGGCTCCGTCGATCTGGCGACGTCGATCCTCCCCGACGAGCAGCCGTTCGTCGATCTCCACCCCGACCTCGTCCTCTACGCGACACCGGGTAACGACGTCAGCTACCTGGCGTTCAACACCCAGCAGGCGCCGTGGAACGACCGGCGCGTTCGCCGCGCGGTCAGCTACGCGATCAACAAGGAGCCGATCGTCAAGCTCGCCTATCAGGGCCGCGCGATCGCCGCCGACGGTCCGCTGCCCCCAGCGCAGTGGGCCTATCACTCGCCCAAGACCAAGTACTCGTATGATCCGGTGCTCGCCCGAAAGCTGCTCGGCGAGGCGATCGCCGACAAGACGTTCGACCCGGAGCGCACCTACAACCTCTACTCCCTGTCGACGCCGCGACCGTATCTGTCGCAGCCGGAGCGCGTCGCCCGGTTCCTCCAGAGCGCGCTCGCACAGGTTGGCATCAAGACGCGGCTCGAGCTGCTCCCGTACGCGGAGCACAAGAGTGTCGTCGAGTCGGGGCGCCATGACCTCGCCGTGTTCGGCTGGATCGGCGACACCGGCGATCCAGACAACTTCCTCTATGTCCTGTTCCACTCGAACAACGCGGTCGCGCCGTCGGCACAGAACATCGCGTTCTATTCGGACCCCGGCGTCGACATTCTTCTCAATGATGCCCAGGCCGCGAGCGACGAGGCGACGCGCTCGGGGCTCTACGCGGTGGTCCAGGACACGATCGCGTCGGACGCGCCGTGGGTCCCGCTCGCGCACTCCGAGTTCGTCGTTGCCGCGCGCGCGGAGCTCGACGGTGTGATCCTCTCTCCGCTCGGTCACCCCGTGTATGCGCTGATCCGGCGCGCGGAGGCGAAGTGAGCGCGACCGTCGATCCGGAGACCGGGCGATCCAGGCGGTTCCGGCTCAGCCTCGGCGCGCCGAAGGATCCGAAGCTCGCCAAGCCGGTGCCGCCGCCGAAGCTCCGGCTCAAATTGCGGAGCAAGCTGGTCGTCGCGATGGTGTTCGCGGCGCTCGTGCCCGTCGTGATCGTCGCGTCGCTCGCGACCGGCGTGATCCTGTCGAGCCTCGAGGGCGGGCTACGCGACGATGCGGACCGCCAGCTCACCGTCGGCCTCAACCTGGTGCTGCGCTCGGTCGAGCGACTCAGCGACGAGACCGTTCAGCTCGCGGAGTCGACCGAGCTGATCGCCGCGCTCGAGATCCCCGCCGCCGCCCCCGACGGTGACGGCCTGCAGCAGTCGGCGATCGAGAAGTGGATCGCGCACGAGGCCGTTCACATCCCTTCCGCGCGGCTCCAGCTGTTCGATGCCAACGGCGTGCGGGTGTTCGATCGCGTGATCGGCGGCGCGATCCATCGCTTCCGCGACGCCGAGGTCTCGCCCGATGATTCGATCGTCGCACTCGGTCAATCGTGGACGCGTACGGTGCAGCTCGTTGCCGTCGGTGATCGAACGATCGTGCGCGCGGTCTCGCCGATCGTCGACGGCGGCCTCGCCCTCAAGGGCGTGCTCGTGCTGTCGACGCCGCTCGACGGCGACTTCGCCGATGGCATCAAGGGAGCGCTGTCGGCGGACGTGCTGATCGGCGGCACCTCGGGCCTCCTCCAGGTGACGTTCCGCAGCCGGCTCGGCCGCCGCTCCGAGCCCGTCACGATGAAGGCCGCGGATCGTACCCCCGCGCTCGACGGCAACCGCGTCATCCACGACCTCGACATCGAAGAGGAGGGTGGCGTCGTCGGTCAGTACAAGATCGCGGTCACCGCACTCGAGGATCACGAGAACCGCCCGGTCGGCCTGATCGGCGTGGCGGTCGATCGCGCACCCCTCGCCGCGACCAAGCGGCTCGCCATCCGGTCCCTCGTCGTCGGCGGCGCGATCGCGATCGCGTTCGCGCTGATCCTCGCGCTGTTCTGGTCGCGGCGCCTCGGCGCACCGATCGCACGCCTGCACCGCGGCGCGATCGCCGTGTCACGCGGCGATCTCGAGCACCGGATCGACATTCCAGGCGGCGACGAGCTCACGGATCTCGCGAAGGCCTTCAACCAGATGACGTCGACGCTCAAGGACAACCAGGCGCGCCTTGCCGCACGCATGCGAGAGATCGTCGCGCTCCACGATGCCGGCCGCGCCGTGTCGTCCGTCATCGATCTCGACTCGGTGTCGCGCAAGATCGTCGATGCGGTCGCTCGTACGTTCGACATCCAGCTCGCTGCACTGTGGCTCGTCGAGGGCGGAGCGACGCCACGCCTGCGCGCCTCGGCCGCCCGCGCTCGCCGCCCCGACGTGTCGAGCGCGCTCGCGACGGACGAGGCACTCGCGGCTGCAGAGTCGCTGCGCACGCTCGCCGAGCAGGTCTACCAGTCCCGTCAGCCGCTCCGGCTCGAGCGTGCATCCGAGGATGCGACCTACTCGGAGTCCGCGAAGCGCGCGGGTGCACCAGGCCCCCTCGTCGCGCTGCCGCTCGACCGCCGACGGCAGGGTGCTGCTTCCCGCGTCGTTGGTGTACTCGCCGTCGGTCGCGCCGAGGATGCGCGCGAGTTCTCCGAGGCTGACTTCAATCTCTTGACGACCTTCGCGGATCAGGCCGGCGCAGCCGTCGAGAACGCGCTGCTCTACCAGGAGGTCCGCGAGGCGAGCGAAGAGCTCGAAAAGAAGGTCCGGCTCCGGACCGCCGAGCTCATGGCGATCAACCACGAGCTCGGCAAGGCGTTCGCGGATCTGCGCGAGACCCAGGCGCAGCTGATCCTGTCCGAGCGCATGGCCGGTCTCGGCCTCCTCGTGGCGGGCGTCGCCCACGAGATCAACTCGCCGACCGCGGCGATCCGGGGCTCGATCGACGGCCTCGGCTCGGCGCTCGTCCGCGTCGCCCGCCACGGCTTCGAGCTCGCATCCCGCGCGTCGACCCCGGCCGTCGGCCAGACGATCACCGACTTCCTCGAGAAACTCGGGCCGCAGCTCGCGGAGCGGCCGCTGCCGACCGGCCTGACGGCGCGCAAGGCCGCGCGCGACCTGGTCATCGCTCTCGAGGCGGCTGGCAAGTCCGGCCCCGCGCTGGCCGATCCGCACCAGCTCGCCGCGGAGCTCGCCGATCTCGGCGTGACTCCCGTCGAGGCCGGTCGCCTGATCGAGGCGCTCGGTCCCGACCGTGCGCAGGCCGGACGCGTGATCGCCGCCCTCACCGACCACGTCTACCTGCACCGCACCTCGTCGACCGTGCGCCACGCGATCGGGCAGATCCAGCGGATCGTCGGCGCCCTCAAGAGCTACTCCCACCTCGATCAGCAGGCGACACGCGTCGAGGCGGATCTGCACGAGGGACTCGAGACGACGCTCGCGCTCCTCCACCATGCGCTGCGTGATATCGTCGTCGAGCGACGTTACGGCAACGTTCCTCACGTCCCCGTGTTTGTCGACGAGCTCAACCAGGTGTGGACGAATCTGATCCAGAACGCGCAGCAGGCCCTCGCCGGCAAGGGCACGATCGTGATCGAGACGGCGCTCGAGACGCGTGACAACGCTCCGTGGGCCGTCGTTCGCGTGATCGATGACGGCCCGGGCGTTCCCGAGGAGGCGCTGCCGCAGATCTTCGAGCCGTTCTTCACGACCAAGCCGAAAGGCGAGGGGACCGGGCTCGGCCTCGGCATCTCGCGCCAGATCGTCGACAAGCACCAGGGCGTTCTGCGCTGCCAGTCCGAACCGGGCAGGACCGTGTTCGAGGTGTGGCTACCGATCCTCGATGCTCGCGAGGTCGCGTCGTG
This sequence comes from Myxococcales bacterium, assembly GCA_031421915.1. Classification (GTDB taxonomy): domain Bacteria; phylum Myxococcota_A; class Polyangia; order Haliangiales; family Haliangiaceae; genus JABFXX01. The sequence continues at coordinate 5,062 of JANOPP010000328.1, forward strand.
ACCCGCCGGGAGGTGATCGTCTGCGTCGATGACGAGGAGGGCGTGCTTCGTGTGCTCCGTGCACAGCTCGGCGCGCGGTTCGGTCACGAGTGCCAGATCGCGACCGCACGGTCCGGCGACGAGGCGGTGGCGCTGTTCGACGAGCTGACCCGCGAAGGCGAGCAGATCGCCCTCGTGATCGCCGATCAGATCATGCCCGGCATGAAGGGTGTCGAGCTGCTCGAGATCGTCGATCGGCGGATGCCCGCGACGACGAAGATCCTGCTGACGGGGCAGGCCGGCCTCGACGCGGTGATCGAGGCGATCAACCGCGCTCACCTCAATCACTACATTGGCAAACCCTGGGACGAGACCCAGATGCTGCTCGCCGTCGAGAACCTCCTGAGACAGTACCGGCTGGTCAACGAGAACCAGCACCTGATCGCGTCGCTGTCGGCGAAGAACCAGGCGCTCCTCGAGATGAACCGCGAGCTCGAGGCCAAGATCCACGAGCGCACGCACGAGCTGGCCGAGGCCAACGCGCGCCTGGCCCAGCTCGCGGTGACCGATGGACTCACGGGTCTCTACAACCACCGCCACTTCCACGAGCGGCTGACGCTCGAGGTCGAGCGCAGCCAGCGCAGCGGCCTCCCGCTGTCGCTGCTCATGCTCGATGTCGATCACTTCAAGCAGTTCAACGACACCTACGGGCACCCGTCGGGCGACGAGGTGCTCCGCCAGCTCGCTCGCGTGCTCGCCGATACCCGCCGCGCGAACGACGTCGTCGCCCGCTACGGAGGCGAGGAGTTCGCCGTGATCCTCGTCGACACCGCGAAGTTCACTGCCGCCAAGGTCGCCGAGCGGGTCCGCGAACGCGTCTACGGAAACGACTTCTCCGAGGCGGCGCCGAGGGCCGGTCGGCTCAGTGTCTCGATCGGCGTCGCGACGTTCCCCGACGATGGGGCCGACGCCGAGGCGCTCGTCCGTTCGGCGGATACCGCGCTCTACACGGCGAAGCGGGCGGGGCGCAACCGCGTCGTGCTCGCGTCCGCGTCGCTGTCGATCACGCCGACCGGCGCCTGACCGTGCGCATGCGCTCACCGACGGTGATCGCGATCGCATCGGCGGACGAACTGCTCGCATCTCACTGGTAGCCAACGGTCGCCTGCGAGGGCATGCCGTAGCTTTCTGGATGCTCAATCGCGCGCTCGTCGTAGCTAGCCTGATCGGAACCTTCGCGGCCTGTGGTGACGATGGAGCCTCCGGCACGATCCACCTGATCGCACCGAGTGGACCGGCCACCGAGCTCTCCGAGCTCCAGATCACCGCGCAGCGGACGGGCGGCAGCAGCGGCACCGTGTCGGTGACGTTCACGACCGGCGAGCTCACCGCGACGCCGGACGCCGACTACACGGCCGCGAGGGGAACCGTGACGTGGGACGACGGCGACACGGAGGACAAGATCATCGCGATCCCGATCCTCGATGACTACCTCATCGAGCAAGACGAGACCCTCTCCGTCGTGATCGAGGGTGAGAACGTCGGGACCCGTTCGGTCGACGCGACGATCGACGATGACGACCACATCGGCGACAGCGCTGCCGTGACCTCGGCGGGGCGGTTGCTCACGTTCGACAGGGCGACGCCCAACCGCTTCACGTACGCCGTCGCACTGTCGGGCCTCGGTAGCGAGACCATCGTGGGACTCGACACGCGGCCGGCGGACGGAGCGTTCTACCTGCTGACCAGCGCCGGCACGCTGTACACGCTCGACGGAGCGACTGGCGCGGCCACACGGGTGAGCACGCTCGCCGCCGATCCGGCCGACACCACCAGTCCGTTCACCGGCCTGGCCGGAACCGACATCGGCATGGACTTCAACCCGGTCGTCGATCGGCTGCGGGTGACCACGTCGACGGGGCAGAACCTCCGCATCAACGTCGACACCGGCGCGGTCACGACCGACACCGCGATCAACGGCCTGTCGACAGGCTATGGCGCCGTCGCCTACAACAACAGCGTCGCGCCGGCGTGCCGTACGACGCTGTTTGCGATCGATGTCGCGACCAACCGCTTCCTCTCGCAGACCCCGCCGAATGACGGGCTCGCGAACGGCGTCGGCGGTCTCGGCATCGATCCGACCGCGAGCGGCGGCTTCGACGTCGCGACCGATGCCGCGGGTGCCAGCTCGGGACTCGCGTTGCTCACCGTCGACGGCGCGACGGCCTTCTACACGATCGATCTGTCTTCGGGGGCGGCGACGTCGAACGGCGCCATGTTCGTCCCGGCGGGCGAGACGGTCCTCGGCTTCGCGATGGCGACGCTGCCGGCCTCGACGCCGATCTCCCAGCTCGCGGGTGAGCTGTACGGCGCGACCGCGACGGGCCTGCTCTCGTTCAATCGAGCTTCGACCGGCAAGCTCTGCGGGTCGCACGCGTTCAACGGTCTCGCTGTCGGCGAGATGCCTGTCGCGATCGACATTCGCCCGTCGACCGGCGTCCTCTACGTGCTCACCCGGACCGGCACCGCCGGCGCGCTACATCGCGTCGACCCGGCGACCGGCAACCTGTCGCCGGCCATCCCGATCTCGGTGGCGCTGTCGGGCACGGAGTTCGGCATGGACTTCAACCCGACCGGAGTTGTCGCGCTCCGCATCGTGAGCAACACGGGTCAGAACCTCCGCGTCACCGATCTCACGACCGGCGCAGCGACCGCAGACACCGCGCTCAACGGCACGAGCACGGCTGCGATCGGAGCCGCGTACACCGACTCGGTCCAGGGTGCGGGAGCGACCCGGCTCTACGTCGTCGATGCCACGACGGACACGCTGGCGATCCAGAGCCCTCCAAACGCGGGCACCACCGTCGCCGTCGGCGCGCTCGGGATCGACATCGGCGAGGTCGCCGGCTTCGACATCGACGGTCGCGACAACTCGGCCGTGCTCGCCGTGACGACGGGAACGAGCACGGCACTGCACTCGATCGACGTGGCGACCGGCGCGGTGGCACCCACGCCGCTCGGTGTGGTCGGAGGAGGTGCGCCGCTGATCGGCATCGCTCGCGTGACGCCCACGACCAACATCTTCGGCCTGACGACCGACAACAAGCTGTTCCGGCTCAACCTCGCGGATCCGTCGATCGTGACGCCCATCGGCGATCCGCTGGTCTCGATGCCGGTCGACGGGACGATCACCGGCCTCGCCGCCGGCGACAGCCTGATCGGCATCGATGTCCGGCCCGGCTCGAACATCATCTACGGCATCGGGACGTCCAGGAACGTCTACACGATCAACGCGTCGACGGCGTCGGCGAACAACCTCGGGCCGCTCGCTGCGGATCCGATGGACATGTCGGCGCCGTTCACGTCGCTCTCGGGACCGTCGTTCGGCCTGGACTTCAATCCGACCGGGCCGGTCGCGCTGCGCGTGGTCAGCGACACCGAACAGAACCTGCGCGTCCCGAACGTGTCGATGCCGACGGCGTTCACGGACACCGTGCTCGCGCCGGCAGGGGAGGTGACCGCCGCCGCGTACAGCAACAGCTTCGTGTTCCCGACGGGGGGCACGCCGACGACCACGCTCTACGTCATCGACGTCGCGACGGGCCAGCTGATGACCGCCGCCTCGCCGAACAACGGCGCGCTGACGCCACTCGGTCCGCTCGCGACCGGGACGACCTTCTCGAACGGAACACCGGGTCCGTCCGGGTTCGACATCGGCGGCGGCAACAACGGCCTCTCGCTCGCAGCCATCCAGCTGCCGACCGAGGCTGCGTCCCGGCTCTACCGGATCGATCTCGCGACCGGCGCGGCGACACAGGTGGGTGCCACTCCCATCGGCGGAATGCCGCTGCGCGGCCTCGCGATCCAGATCCGCTGAGCGGACGTAGGCCGGGAGCGCCGTGATACGGTCGGCGCCGATGAGCGTCGAAGACATCGCGGTGATCGGAGCCGGGAGCTACGGCACCTGTCTCGCCGTTCTGTTCGGCAATCACGGCCATCGGGTCTCGCTCTACAACCGGAACCCGGAGACATCTCGCCAGATGCAGGCGGCGCGGGAGAACACCGCGTACCTCCCGGGCCATCGCCTGCCCGACAGCGTCACCGTCACCAGCGATCTCGAGGGGGCGGTCACCAAGAAGCGGTTCGTGCTCGGCGTGACGCCGTCGCATGGTGCCCGCGAGGTGATGTCGCGCGCGGGCGCGGCGATGGATCCCGACGCGATTGTCATCAACGCGTGCAAGGGCCTCGAGGACGGCACGCTGCACACGATCGATGCGGTCTATCGCGACATCTTGCCGGCGCGGATCGCGGCGCGCGCGACGTACCTCTCGGGGCCGACGTTTGCGAGCGAGCTTGCCGCCGGAATGCCAGCCGCGATCGTGCTCGCGGGCCACGATCTCGAGACCACGCTCGCCGCGCAGAAGGCGCTGGCCGGGATCAACTTCCGGATCTACACCACGGACGACGTGCTCGGCGTGCTGATCGGCGGCGCGCTCAAGAACGTGGTCGCGATCGGCGCAGGCGTCTCCGACGGCCTCGGCTTCGGCTCGAACACGCGCGTCGCGCTGATCACGCGCGGCCTCGCGGAGATCACGCGGATCGGCGTCGCGCTCGGCGCGAACGCGGCGACGTTCGCCGGCCTGTCGGGCATGGGCGACCTGGTGCTGACCTGCTCGGGAGATGCCTCGCGCAACCGGCGCGTCGGCCTCGCGCTCGGCCAGGGCAAGAAGATGGCGGACATCCTCGCCGAGATGAAGCAGGTTGCGGAGGGCGTGAAGACGGCCAAGGTCGCCAAGCAGCTCGCGGCGAAGATCGGCGTCGACGCGCCGATCATCGATGCGATGCACGCGATCATTCACGAGGGCGTACCGGTGCGGGAGGCGATCATGCGCCTCCTGTCGCGGCCTGCGAGGTCGGAACGCGACTAGCCATGCTGGGCTTTGTTCTCGACGACATCTTCGGAAGCTCAGCGTCCGGACACCGCTCGCCCTCCGGGCATCCCGAGCGTCCCGCGCGTGCGGATGCCGTGCGCGATGCGCTGGTCGCGGCGGGGATCTCCGTGCGGGGGCGCCGGATCCCGACGCGGCTCGCCTCCGACGAGGAGCTTTCGCGGATCCATGGCGGCGCATATCTTGACGAGCTCGCGAAGAAGGTCCCCGGTAAGACCGGCTGGCTCGACGCCGATACGTACTTCTCGCCGGGAACGTGGGACGCCGCGCGCCTCGCGGCCGGCACGAGCTGTCAGCTCGTCACCGACGTGCTCGACGGCGCGCTGACCCAGGGCATCGCGGTCGTGCGTCCGCCCGGACATCACGCGACGCGCAACCAGGGCATGGGGTTCTGCCTGCTCAACAATGTCGCGGCGGCGGCGAGTGCGGCACGTGCGCGCGGTGCGGCGCGTGTCGCGATCCTCGACTGGGATGTCCACCACGGCAACGGCACGCAGGACATCTTCTGGGACGACCCGTCGGTGCTCTACATGTCCGTACACCAGTATCCGTACTACCCGGGGACCGGCGCCCCGACCGAGATCGGTGGCGACAAGGCGAAGGGCGCGACGATCAACGTTGGCCTCCCCGGCGGATGCGGTGATGCCGAATACGCCGCCGTGTTCGATCACGTGTTCCTGCCGGCGATCACGGGCTTTGCCCCCGACCTCCTGTTGATCTCCGCCGGCTTCGACGCCTTCGAGAACGATCCGCTCGCCGGGATGCGCGTGACGCACGCGGGGTTTGGGGCGATGGCGGATCGGCTGCGTGCGATCGCCGAGGTCGTGTGCGGTGGCCGGATCGTCGCCGTGCTCGAAGGTGGGTACGATCTCGACGGGCTCGCTGGCGGGATGACCTCCGTGCTGACGTCGTTCGCCCAGCCTGCCCAGTCTCTGCCCGCACTCGCGCCGCTGCCCGCGAACATGGTCGCTCGCGCGGCGATCGAGGGCACGCTCGCCGCACATGCGGCGGGTGGCCATCCGATTCCAGGTCCGGTGGCATCGCGATGAAGCGCCACCAGACCGCAGATCTCGAGCCCACCGCTTTCGGCGGGCGCTACACGCTGATCCGGCGCGTCGCGGTCGGTGGCATGGCCGAGATCTATCTCGCGCGGCAGGCCGCGATGGCCGGGTTCGAGAAGGAGGTCGTGATCAAGCGCCTCCGCGCCGAGCTCGCCGACGATCCGCGGATCGTCGAGATGTTCCTCGACGAGGCGCGGATCGGCGCGCTGCTCAATCATCCCAACATCGTCCACGTCTACGACGTTGACGAGCATGACGGCATCCCGTACCTCGCGATGGAGTACATCGTCGGCGAGGAGCTCAACGAGCTGTGTCGGCGCGGCCTCACGCACGGCCGGTTTCTTCCGCTCGAGCACGCAGTCGAGCTGATCCGCCAGGCCTCGCACGGCATGGGCTACTTCCACGCCAAGCGCGGCGCCGAAGGCACGATGCTCAACGATCAGCCGCTCGAGATCGTGCACCTCGACATCTCGCCATCGAACCTGCTCGTCACGCAGGACGGCACGATGAAGGTGATCGACTTCGGCATCGCGCGGGCCCGCGGTCAACGCACGCGCAGCGAGGTCATCCCCGGCAAGCTCTCGTACATGTCGCCCGAGCAGGCGGCGAGAAGGCCTGTCGATCATCGCAGCGACATCTTCTCGCTCGGGATCGTGCTCTACGAGATCACCGTCGGGCGGCGGCTGTTCCGCGGCGTTGCCAACGAGGTCGTGCAGAAGCTGATCGCGGGCGAGATCGAGCCGCCGACGTTCTCGCGCCGCAACTTCCCGCCGGCGCTCGAGTCGATCGTGATGCGTGCGCTCGAGAAGCACCCGGCCGATCGCTATCAGAGCGCCTACGACCTCGCCGATGATCTCGAGACCTTCCTCCGCGACGAGCGGCTTCATTCGGGCCCGGTCCGGATCGCGCGCTACCTCGACATGCTCACGCACGCGGCGGGTGGCCAGCGGCGCCCCGAACTGGTCAGCGAGGCCGAGGTTCGCCGCAGCGATGGAGGCGACGAGCTCGACTTCGACAGCCAGGTGTTCGACGGCTACAAGCCGCAGGAGGGCGCGCCGGGTCCCGAGCAAGCCCCCGAGTGGGAGGACGCGGATCAACCCGAGGCCGACGTCGCGGCCGCGCTCGGTATGGAGCTCGCCGAGCTGCGCGCGCTGTGCACGCCGGTGCCGGTGCGTCCGGCCGGGATGGCGCCGCTGACCGGCAAAGAGCCGAGGACGGCGACACCCGCCGAGGGCACACCCGCCGCACCGGCCAAGGCTCCGCCGTCGACGAAGCGCCCCGTGACGAGCGACGAGGAAGATGCCCCGCCGCCGGCCCGTGCGGTGACGGGCGACGAGGACGATGACAGCTTCGAGGTCCCGATCACGCCCGCACCCGGGGGGCGCCTGCTCACCGGCGATGACGAGGTCAACTCGACGAACCCGATCGCGAAGATCGATCCCGAAGACAGCGAGCCACCGACCCAGCCGATCGCTCCGACCCCCCTGCCTGGGCGGCGAGCGAGCCCTGTGATCGAGCCGCCTTTGGCACCGCTGCACGCCCCGCGCACCCCGGCGCTGCCTCCTGCACCGACCGTTGGCTCCGCGCTGCTCGCGCGCAGTGCGACCTCGCGGTTGCCGTGGATGCTCGTCGGAACACTCATCGTGGCCGTGCTCGCTCTCGTGGCGTATATCGTTATCAAGTGAAGCCGCTCCTGATCGCGCTCGGTGTTCTGGCCGTCGTCCCGCTCGGCGGGTGCGATCGCGAGCCGACCAAGCGCGAGCGCCCGCGGGACCCGCAGCGCGAGCGGCGCGTGATCGAGCCGCCTGTCGGCAACGTGCGTCCGCTCCCCCCGCATGCGATCCGCAGCGACGGCGTCGGGCCCTACCGGATCGGCGAGCGCCTGTCCTCGCTCCTCGAGCAGCTGCCGTCGGGCCCGCGCCTCGCAGTGTTCGAGATCCCGGGTCTGCTCCACCGGAGCATGATCCGCGCGGAGAACAACACGGTCCTCGTCGGTGGTGAGCCTGCGAGCACCGCGACGTTCGTGGCCGTCGTCGGCCCCGAGGTCGCGCGCACCGAGTCCGGGATCCGCGTCGGCTCGACGAGGGGGGAGGTCGAGGCGGCGCTCGGCCCACTGACGTCGACTCTCGACGCTGCGCACGATCCACGTGTCATCGTGCCGAGCACGCTGCGCAATGCGCGGATCATCCTGCACGAGGATCGCGTCGCGGCGATCGTCGTCTCCGCCGACAGCGGCACGCCAGCGCGGATCGCCGACCCGCGTGAGGTTGCATCGCCCACGTGTCCGAGGCCGACACCGGTCGAGGGAGGCAAGGTGCGCGGTTTCGGTGCGTGCCTCACCGGGACCGGCGAGCTGGTCGAGGTCATCGACAACGAGGTCACCGTGCGCGCGGCCGAGACCGGCCGTGCGATCGCCGCGTTTCGCATCCCGTACCAGGTCGTGTTCGTTGCGCCGCTGCGGGCGCCTGACGGTCGCGACGAGCTCGTGGTGATCACCCACGTCGCCGAACCGCAACTTCGCCGGTGGTCGCTGATCTCGTACCGGTTCGATACGGGCAAGATCGCCAAGACCGAGCCCGCGCTCCTCTACCAGCTCACGAGCTCGAACGCCCGCTGGATCGGTGCAGACCTCGACGAGGTCGAGCTCTATCTCGAGCTGTCCAGCCACTCCGACTCGGTCGAGGTCGGAGGTCTCCTCACCACACGCCCGGAACAGGGCCCGTGGCGCGATGTCGTGGTGATCTCGCCGCTCTCCGTCCCGCGCCGATCGGGTAAGTCCGCGCCGCCCGAGGGTGTGGACGCCGGAACAGCCGATTCGACCGAGCATCCCCAGGATGCTGAGGTTGGCTCGGGTTCCACCAAACCCTGACCTCAGCAGTGGTGTCATCGGTCGTACCCCTTTGCCACTACAGCTTTTTTTGGCACAATCACCGGACGTGTCGCGCTGCGCAGCTCGCATCGGTAGCGCTTGTCGGCAGGGGGGCGAGGCGTGAAGTTCCTCTGCGACCGCTGCAAGACCCGCTATTCGATCGGTGACGATCGCGTACGCGGCAAGATCCTCAAGATTCGCTGCAAGAACTGCGCGAACGTGATCACCGTTCGCGAGGGGATGACCGATGTCGAGGCTGCCGCGGATCCGGCGCCGCGTCGGAACTCCAGGCCGACCACGATGGCCCCGCCGCCGGCAACTCCGCCTTCGGGAAACGGTGCGCTCGGCGCCGCGTTCGCATCGGCACTGACGACGAAGCCGCCGGCCGCACTCGAGGAGGAGTGGTACCTCTCCGACGACGGCGAGCAAGAGGGCCCGTTCTCGCTGACCGAGGCGCAGGCGTGGGTCGGCGCGAAGGGCATCGACGCGGATCTGCATTGCTGGAGCGAGGGCTTCGACGACTGGTTGCCCGTCGACAAGGTCAGCCACTTCCGCGGTCTGCGGAAGAAGCCGCCGCCGATGCCCGCACCAAGTGTACCGCCGCCGATGCCACGGTCGCCCGGGATGGGGGCACGGATGGGCGCGCAGTCCGTCGAGGACGAACCCAAGCCGCTGTTCGCCGCAACGATGGCAGCGCTCGAGAAGGGGGCGACGGCGCCGACGCCCGCGAACCGACTCGGCCTCCCGCCGACGAGCGCGCGACCGTCGGCAACGCCCTCTGGTGGAACGCCCGCGATCCAGGCACGCGCGAATGGCTCGGCAAGCGCGGGCATCAAGCCGGCGCCTGCGGTGACAACCAAGCCGGCTCCCGTCAAGCCCATCATGGCTCGGCAGCCGTCGCCGCGCGCGGGGACCGTGCCGGGTGTTGGCTCGAAGGGCGGCGCACCGTTTGGCGACGCCAATGATCAAGCGACGCAGATCGAGGCGCCGCCGTTCGACGACGAGGCATTGACCGCGGCCGAGCCTGTCGCCGCCGCCGCGAAGCGCCTCTCGGCCGACGCCAACGACGCGTTCGCCACCGCAGCCGCGCGGCACATCGGTGGTCGAGAGGACGCGGCGACGTCGCCTGCGTCTCCGCGGTTCAACACCAGCGGCCCTGCGTCGGCGCCGACGGCAGCAGCGGCACCGTCCGCCGCTCCGGTCTTCAACGACGACGATGACGAGCTGTCGATCGGCGAGGTGTCGCGCGTCGTCCGGATCGCCGATATCAGCCCACGGGTCTCCGATCCGTCGAAGCGCACGCCTGCACCCGCACTCACGCGCGGAACGGCGTCGCAGCCGCGCCTCGCGACGGCAGGGTTCCAGCGGATCAACAGCACGGGCGCCGTCGCTCGCCTCAACGCGACAGGCTCGGTCAATCGCATCGAAGATCCGAACGCGCCCAACGGCGCGGCGTCGCCGTTCGGTGAACCTCAGCACGACATGGCCGCCGTTCCGGCGCCCGTCGCCGCGCATCATCGCCGTGGACTGATCATCCTGATCGGCGTCGCCGGGCTCCTGCTCGCCGGCGTCGTCGTTGCGGTCGTGCTGCTCATGGGCGGCGAGAACGTCACCAACTCGACGCTCGCAGGTGGCGACACGATCGACACCACGCGGCCCGACGATCCGACGCGCAGGGCGAACCCGAACGATCCGGGGCCCGGCTCCGCGATCAATCCGTTCTTCCCGCCGAAGGCGAACACCGGGAGCGGCAAGAGGCCGCCCCCGAACATCAACACGACCCCCCCCACGGGATCGGCCGGCAAGACCGAGGATCTCCCGACGGGCTCGTTGCGCTCCGACGAGGTCGAGGAGATGGCGCGCAAGTACTCGGGCGGCACGGAGCGGTGCTGGATGCGCTCGCAGAAGGGCGCCGAGCAGTTCGAGTATCAGAACCTCAAGAAGATCCAGGCGACGCTTTCGATCGGTGCCGACGGCGCGGTCAAGGACGTCCAGCTCTCGAGCCACGGCACGTCGACCCTGGGCAAGTGTCTGATCGGTTCGATCAAGTCGTGGAAGTTCCGCACGTCACCGGGCGGCACGTTCAAGATCAGCCTGCAGTTCGTTTCTGGCTGAGCTCGCTCGCGACGTCCGCGAGGATCCCCGCTGCGGTCTCGACCTCCGCCGGCGTGGTGTCGAGGCCGAACGAGAGGCGCACCATGCCCACGTCGGAGGCGAGGCCGATCGCGGTGAGCACCGCCGACGGCTTGCTGTCCTTCTCGGCGCACGCGGAGCCCGTCGACACGTAGACGCCGCGGCTCGACAGCACCGTGCGCAGCGCGGATGCCGGCACGCCGGGGATCCCGAGCGCGAGGATGTGCGGCGCGCGCCGCTGATCCGGAACGAGCTGGCGATACGTGAGCCCGCGAGCGTCGAGCACTGCCGTCACGCGACCCGCGAGCTCGAGCCAGCGCGTGCGCGCAGCCGGCATCGCCGCGATCGCGCGCTCGGCAGCGAGGCCGAACCCCGCGGCGCCGGGCGCGTCCTGCGTTCCACCACGCAGCCCCTTCTGCTGGCCGCCACCGACCCACAGCGGCTCGAGTGTCGCGCCCGTGCGGAGCCACAGCGCGCCGGATCCCTTCGGGCCATGCAGCTTGTGCCCGGCGAGCGCGACCGAGTCCGCGCCGATCGCGGTGACATCGAGCGGGACCTTGCCAAACGCCTGCGCGGCGTCGACGTGGATGTGGCAGTCGGGTGAGCGGCGACGGACCGCGCCCGCGATCGCGGTCACCGGTTGCACGATTCCGATCTCGTTCTGCACCATCACGATCGCGACCACCGCGGCTCCGACCGCCGCTGCTGCGACGGTGTCCGGATCGAGCACGCCGTCGGGACCGGGCGCGACTTCGACGACCGTGCGGCCTCCGTCGCCGAGCCGCGCGGCCGACGCGCTGACCGCCGGGTGCTCGATCGACGAGACGACGACCCCACCCGCACGAACGCGGGCGGCGCCGAGGACGGCGAGGGCATCCGCCTCGGTGCAGCCGCTCGTCCACACGATGTCGCCCTTGCTCCCGCTCGGATCTCCGAGCGCCGCGAGGAGCCGACCGCGCGCGGCCTCGATCTGTGTGCGAGCTGCCGCGCCCTGCGGGTGCTGCGCGCTCGGATTGCCCCAGGCGGTGCGCATCACCTCGGTCATCAGGGCGAGGACCTCGTCGGAGACGCGGGTCGAGGCAGCATTGTCGAGGTAGATTGGCGTCATCACGTCTGTAGGCGTCTACATCCACTTCCCGTGGTGCCGCAAGCTGTGTCCGTACTGCGACTTCGCAGTCGAGACCGGGGAGCCCCCGCACGACGAGTACCTCGCCGCGATCACCGGCGAGCTCGCCGCGCGTGCGCCTGCGTTTCCTGGCGAGCTGGCTTCGATCTACTTCGGAGGCGGGACGCCCTCGCTGTGGCGGGCGGATTGCCTCGCCGCTGCCATTCACGCGGTCGAGGTCCACTACGGACCGACCGCGCGAGAGATCACGATCGAGGCGAATCCGACCGACTGTACCGATGGAAACCTCGCGGACTGGCGAGCCGCTGGCATCACGCGGGTCTCGATCGGCGTGCAAGCGCTCGACGCCGAGGCCCTCGTCGTGCTCGGGCGCGATCACCGGTTCGGCGATGGCCGCGCCGCCGTCGACCGTACCCGGGCGGCCGGCTTCCTCACGTCGGCGGACTTCATCCTCGGCACACCCGGCGGATCGTCGACGGTCGAGACCCTCGGTGCCGATCACCTCTCGGTCTACGAGCTGACGATCGAGGACCGCACCGCGTTCGGGCAGCGCGTGCGCGACGGGCGCCTCGTCCCGCTCGACGAGGACACGCTGACCGATCTCTACACGCGCACCCATGATCAGCTCACCGCGGCGGGCTTCGAGCACTACGAGATCAGCTCGTATGCGCGGCCCCAGAGCCGCGGCGTGCACAACAGCCTCTACTGGCAGGGAGCTGCGTTCCTCGGTCTCGGCGTCGGGGCTGCGTCGCTCGAGGTCTGCGCCGACGGCTCGGGCGTGCGGGCGACCAACCCACGCCGGTCGAAGGACTACCTCGCGGCGCCCGGTGTGCCGGCCGAGCGGACCGTGATGAACCCGACGGAGATGGCGATGGACCGGGCCTGGCTCGGGATGAGGACCTCTGACGGGGTCGCCGAGGCCGATCTGGCGCCAGCCGAGGGAATTGCCGAGGAGCTCGTCGGGCAGGGGCTCGCAGAGCGCCGTGGCGACCGGATCTGCCCGACTCTGCGCGGCTTTCTAATGGCGGATGGGATCGCCGCGCGCATCGTGCAAAGCTGGGGGACGCAGTAAGCTGCACCTGGCGCCATGAGTGGAAGCGACCTATCGCGACGCGCGCAGAAGATCCTGCATGCGGTCGTCACCGAGTACCTGACCGTCGGCGATGCCGTCGGCTCTCGTACGGTGACACGACGCCACGATCTCGGCCTCTCGCCGGCGACCGTACGCAACGTGATGGCGGATCTCGAGGACCTCGGGATGCTCGAGCAGCGGCACTCCTCGGCGGGCCGCGTGCCGACCGCGAGCGGGCTGCGGTTCTTCATCGACAGCTTGCTCAAGGTCCGCGGGCTGACCGCGCGCGAGAAGGAGGAGATCCGCGAGCGCATGACGGCGCCGACCCCCGACGAGGTCGTCCAGCGGGCCTCGCGCTTGCTGTCGGATCTGACGCAGCACGCGGCGATCATCATCGCGCCCGATCCCGATCAGCAGCGACTTGCGCAGATCGAGTTCGTACCGCTCCGCGACGGCAAGCTGATCGCGGTGCTGGTGACCAGCGACGGTCGGATCGAGAACCGACTGATCGTCGATGATGTCGATCCGCGCCGACTCGAGCGGATCCACAACTATCTCAACCAGCTCCTCCTCGGCATGACGATCGACGAGGTCCGCGAGCGCGTGATTCGCGAGCTCGGCGAGGACAAGAACATCTACGACGAGGCGATCTCGGCGGCGCTCCGCCTCGGACACGCGGTGTTCGTAGCCCAGCCGGATCGCTCGGCGGATGTCGTGGTCAGCGGCCAGGCGAACCTGCTCGATGACGAGCTTGCCAAGGGCCGTGCGCGTGAGCTGCTCAAGACGCTCGAGGACAAAGAGACCTTGATCCGCCTCCTCGATCGGACGCGGCGCGCCGAGGGACTCCAGGTGTTTCTCGGAGCAGAGACCGCGATGACGGCCCTCGCCACGAGCTCGGTGGTCGCGGTCTCGTACGGACCCGAGGATCAGCCCATCGGTGCCCTCGCGGTGATCGGTCCGATGCGCATGAACTACGGCAAGGTGATGTCGGTCGTCGATGTCACCGCAGACACGGTGTCTCAGCTCCTCGCCGAGCTCGGCGGGTCGTAGCCCAGGACCCTGGTTTGCCTGGCCAATTCTGGTTATGGTCCAGAGGTCATGAGCGGAGAACCCAACGAGAACGTCGAGGCGGCACCTGCGGCGGCACCCGCGCCTGTGGAGGCGGCCGAGCCGGCGGCCGAGCCGGCTGCTGACGCGAGCGGTGTGATCGCGGTCGAGGTCGAGGCGCCTGACGTCCCGACGGTTCCCGAGGTCGTGATTCCCGATCGCGTCGCCGAGCTCGAGGTCAAGCTCGCGACCGTCGAGAAGGAGAAGAAGGACAACTGGGACCGCTACCTCCGAGGGGCCGCGGATCTCGAGAACCTGCGCAAGCGCCAGAAGCGCGAGGCCGAGGATCTGAAGTTCGAGACCAAGGGCAAGGTCCTGAAGGAGATGCTCCCGGTCGTCGACAACCTCGAGCGCGCGATCGAGCACGCGGTACAGAGCGCTGAAGAAGTCGATCCTATCCTTCGGCCGATCGTCGAGGGCGTGCAGCTCGTGCTGCGGCAGTTCACGACCGCGTTCGATCGGCTCGACGTCACGTCGGTCGAGGCGATGGGGCAGCCGTTCGATCCGAACCTGCACGAGGCCATCTCGCAGCAGGAGAGTGACCAGGCACCGGGCACGGTCGTCCAGGTCCTGCAGCGCGGCTACAAGATCGGCGATCGCCTGCTCCGCCCGACGCTCGTCGTCGTCGCCAAGGCGAAGACCAGCGAATGAGTCGCGTCGTCGGGATCGACCTCGGCACGACCAACTCGTGCGTGGCCGTGATCGACGGCGATGCGCCCGTCGTGATCGCGAACGCCGAAGGTTCGCGCACGACTCCGTCGATCATCGGCTTCGCACAGTCCGGCGAGCGCCTCATCGGGCAGGCCGCACGCCGGCAGGCGATGACGAACGCCGAGAACACGATCTACGCCGTGAAGCGGCTGATGGGCCGCAAGTTCGACGACGAGGAAGTCCAGCGTCACCTCCAGACCTGTCCGTACGAGGTCGTCGCTGCCGAGAACGGGGACGCTCACGTCCGCGTCCGCGGCCGCGACTTTTCGCCTCCGGAGATCAGCGCGCTCGTGCTGCAGAAGATGCGGCAGACCGCCGAGGACTGGCTCGGCGATCAGGTCACCGAGGCCGTGATCACGGTCCCCGCGTACTTCGACGACGCCCAGCGGCAGGCGACCAAGGACGCCGGCAAGATCGCCGGCCTCAACGTCCTCCGCATCGTGAACGAGCCGACCGCCGCCGCGCTCGCGTACGGGGTCGAGACCGAGGGCGCGCAGCGCGTCGCCGTCTACGATCTCGGTGGTGGCACGTTCGATATCTCGATCCTCGAGCTCGACTCCGGCGTGTTCCGGGTCCGTTCGACGGCCGGCGATACGTTCCTCGGCGGCGAGGACTTCGACAACGCGATCGTCGAGCACCTGCTCGCGACGTTTGCCGAGGCGAATGGCGGCATGGATCTGCGCGGCGATCGGCTGGCGCTCCAGCGGCTCAAGGAGACGGCCGAGCGCGCGAAGATCGAGCTGTCGAGCGCGTTCCAGACCGAGATCAACCTCCCGTTCATCGCGGCGGCGCCAGACGGCCCGCGTCACCTCCAGACCATGTTCGAGCGTCACCAGCTCGAGGATCTCGTCGAGCCACTCGTGCAGGCGTCCCTCGATCCGTGCCGGCGCGCACTCGCTGATGCCGGCCTGACGGCGAAGGACATCGACGTCGTCATCCTCGTCGGTGGTCAAACGCGGATGCCGCGGATCCAGAGCCTGGTCGCCGAGATGTTCGGCCGCGAGCCGAGCCGCAGCGTCAATCCCGACGAGGTCGTCGCGGCCGGCGCCGCGATCCAGGGCGGCGTGCTCACCGGCGAGGTGCAGGAGGTCCTGCTGCTCGACGTCACGCCGCTCTCTCTCGGTGTCGAGACCGCGGGTGGCGTGTTCACCCGCCTGATCCCGCGCAACACGGCGTTGCCCGCGCGCGCGACCGAGGTGTTCTCGACCACGATCGACAACCAGCCGTTCGTCAACGTCCACGTTCTCCAGGGCGAGCGCGAGATGGCGGGCGACAACAAGTCGCTCGCGAACTTCGAGCTGACCGGCATTCCGCCGGCGCCGCGCGGCGTGCCGAAGATCGAGGTCGCGTTCGACATCGACGCTGATGGCGTTCTCAGCGTATCGGCGCGCGATCATGGAACCGGCCGCAACCAGCGCGTCACGGTGACGCCGTCGACGGGCCTGTCCGAGTACGATATCGAGCGGCTCGTCGCCGAGAGCTCGCAGATGGCCGAGGACGACCAGGTTCGCCGCCTGCTCGCCGAGGCTCGCAACAAGGCCGAGGGCCTGCTCTACTCCTCCGAGAAGGCCATGGCGGAGTTCGGCGCATTGCTTCCCGACGACGAGCGTGAGTTCCTGATCCAGGAGCTCGCGGAGTGTCGCGAGGGCGTCCAGGGCGACGATCTCGCGTACGTCCAGGAGACGGTCGAACGGCTCGAGGTCTCGGCGCAGCGCATCGGCGAGGCGATCTACGCCGCGGCCGATACAGGTTCCGACTCGGGCGGCAGCTGATGGCGCGCCGCAAGCGCGACTACTACCTCGTGCTCGGGCTCTCCCGCGACGCGAGCGAGACCGACATCAAGCGCGCGTTCCGCGAGCTCGCGCGCAAGTACCACCCTGACGTCAACGCGACCGACGAGGGCGAGAAGTTCCGCGAGATCAACGAGGCCTACGCCGTGCTCTCCGATCGCGAGAACCGCGCGCGCTACGATCGCTGGGGCCACGCCGACGACAGCTCGAGCGGCCTCGGTGCCGTCGTCGACGCGGCGCAGGAGATCATCAACGATGTGTTCCGGCGCCGGCGCGGCAAGCAGAAGGGCAAGGACATCCGCTACACCCTCGAGGTCACGTTCGAGGAAGCAGCGTTCGGCGTCAGCAAGACGATCGCGCTGCCGTCCGAAGGCTCGCCCGCGCGCGAGCTGACGATCGTGATCCCCGCCGGTATGCAGGCCGGAACCGTGAAGACGCTGCGCGGCGAAGGCGAGCCCGGCAAGGGTGGCGGCGCCAGCGGTGACCTCCACGTCCAGGTGCGGATCGCGGAGCACGCGACATTCCGCCGCGATGGGCTCGACGTTCGTAGCGATCACTCGATCACGTTCTCGCAGGCCGCGCTCGGCGCGGTGCTCGACGTCGTGACGCTCGACGGTGACGTGAAGATGCGGATCCCCGAGGGCACCCAGCCCGGCGGTGTGTTCCGGATCCGCGGCAAGGGGATCCCGCAGGCGTCCGGGAAGTCCGCGCCGCGCGGTGATCACCTCGTCGAGATCAAGGTCGAGGTCCCGACCGAGATCACCGCGCGTCAGCGCGAGCTGATCGAGGAGCTCGGGCGCAGCGAGGGTCAGGCTCAGCTGCCGGCACCCGGCCGCAAGGGCTTGCTCGATCGCGTGCGCTCGTTGCTGGACGAGTGAAACGCGGCCGCGCCATCGACGCGGTCCGAACGCCGGAACGCTGCGTGCTTCCGAGGAGCGCCTGCGTGAACGACACGTGCGCGAACGGCGTGTGCGCGAACGGCGTGTGCGCGAACAGCGTGTGCGCGAGCGGCGTGTGCCGGAACGGTGAACCGCAGAGGGCGCAGAGGACGCAGAGAGCGCAGAGCAGAGAGGGTTCTCGGGCTGCGCCCGTCCACGCGTGTGCCGGCGCACGTGTGGTGCTCGTCGCGGAGCGACCGAAACCTTCTGCTCTGCGGCCTCTGCGTCTCTGCGGCTCTTTGCTGGCGCGTGTCCTGCCCGAGCGGGGCGCGGTCACGGCGCGGACGCTCGAAAGGGTGCGCGGCTCGGCGCGGGCACCCGTTGCGTTCGTGATCGCCACGCTCGTCGCCGCTTGCGGGGCGAATGCACCGAAGGCCGAGTGGGTCGAGCGCGATGGGCCGGCGTACGGCCAGAGCCACGCGACCGGAGAAGGCAGTGGGACGTCGCCATCCGCCGGAGCGCCCCTCGAGATCGCGACGCTCGACGCGGCCGGGATCGATCGTCTCGACGAGGCGACGCTGCTGATCGCGCTCCAGCAGGTCGGCGACGCAGCGCCGGCCGCACGGCTCGCCCTGCGCGCGGCGCGACTCGCCCACCATCGTGGCGACGCCGCAGAGGCCCGCGCCATGATCGCGCGCGCGGCCAATGCAGCCGACGAGGCGACGGTTCACACCGAGCTCGCAGCGCTCGCGGTCGCGCTCGCGGCACCGCCGGTGGATCCGAACGTGGTCGCGGTCCTGTTGCCGTTGACCGGTCGGTTCTCCTCGATCGGCAGCGAGCTGCGCGTGGCGATCCAGCTCGCACCGGCGAGCGGGACGACCTGGCTGTTCCTCGATACACGCGGTGAGCCCGACGGCGCGATCGCGGCCGTCGAAGCGGCGGTGGCCAAGGGCGCCGTCGGGATCCTCGGCCCCGTCGGTCAGCGCGAGGCAATCGTCGCGGCGCGGGCGGCCTCGTTCCACCAGCTCCCGATCGCGTTGCTCGCACCCGCCGACGGTGCGGATCCGGCGGCGGGTGTGTTCCGCCTGGTCGACTCGCCGGCCGACGAGGGGCGTGAGGTCGCGCGACTTGCCGCCTCCGAGAGTTTTCCCACGGTCGGCGTGTTCGCGCCGCGCGACGATCTCGGTCAGGAGGCAGCCGACGCGTTCATCGCCGAGGCGACCAAGCTCGGTCTCACCGTGACGGGGCAGGGTGCCTACGATCCGACGAGCGGCGATCTCGAAGCCGACGTGAAGAAGTTCCTGAATCTGATCCCCGCGCTGAACCCGCGCCTCGCGTCGAACCTCGCCAAGAACGGGAAGTAAGGCTGGGACACGTTCTCGCCGGAGATTCCGTACTCGCTGCTGTTCGTCCCCGATCGCTATGACCGCGCCGCGATCGTCGCCGCGTTCCTGCCGTACTTCGGGGTCGAGTTGCGGACCTCGGAGTTCCCGGATCCCGCGCGGCTCCAGCGCAAGCACGGCGGTCACCTGCCGCAGGTCGTCCAGCTCGTCGGAGGCAGTGGCTGGAACCATCCTTCGTTGCCGATCCGCGGTGGCGCGGCCGTGCAGGGAGCGATGATCATCGACGCGTTCGTCGGCGATCTCGGTGGCGATACCGGCGCGCAGTTCGCGGCTGCGTTCCAGCAGCGCACGAGCCGCACTCCGAGCGCGGCCGCTGCCCAGGCGCACGATGCCGCGACGCTCGTCGGCAGGGCGCGCAAGGAGGCGGCCATGGCGAAGGAGCCGCGGGCCGCGCTGCGCTCGGCGATCGCACGCGGCAAGCTCGACGACGGTGCGTGCGGGCCGGCTGCGATGGATACTGATGGCGAGCTGGCGCGCGAGCCGAACGTCCTCGAGGTCCAGGGCGACCAGCTGATCGTCGCTCCATAGAGTAAGCTAAAACTTCGTGTCCTCGGACGAGTCACCGGCGGCGGTCGCGTCATCGATCTGGGTCCACCTCGGCCTGTTCGTCGCCTCGTGTGTGACGACCTGGTGGTACGGCGGGCCGTACTTCGCGGGAACGCTGATGGGCATCCTCGTGTGTCACGAGGCCGGGCACTACTTCGTCGGGCGCTGGCGCGGCGTCGATGCGTCACCTCCGTACTTCATCCCGTTGCCGCCCCAGATTTCGTTCGGCACGATGGGCGCGGTGATCCGGATGCGCAGCCCGATCACGGATCGCAACGCGCTGTTCGACGTCGGGGCCGCCGGCCCGATCGCCGGCCTCATCGTCGCGATCCCGCTGCTCGTGATCGGCCTGCATCTCTCCGAGGTCGGTCCCGTGCAGCCGAACAACGTGATCGAGGGCAACTCGATCCTGTACGCCTTGATCAAGTTCGCGGTGTTCGGCGAGTGGCTGCCTGGCAACGGCGTCGACGTCAACCTCCACCCGATGGGGTTCGCAGCATGGGTCGGTCTGCTGGTCACGGCGATCAACCTGATGCCGATCGGTCAGCTCGACGGCGGTCACGTCGCGCGCGCCGCGCTCGGCGATCGCCACGAGCGGCTGTCGCAGCAGCTCAACATCGCGCTGCCGGTCGTTGGAGGTGTGGTTGGCGGGCTCATGCTCGTGCAGGCGCTGTCCGCCGGCAACGACCTGTGGGATGCGCTCGGCTACGCGTCGTACGGTGCGATGCCGTGGTGCATGTGGGCCTTGTTGCTCGGCCTGATGCGGCGGCAGGCAGGCGAGTACCACCCACCGGTCGGCGACGCCCCGCTCACGCCCGCGCGCCGGATCCAGGCCTTCCTGATGCTCGTGATCTTCGTCCTGATCGTCACCCCGGTTCCGATGCGGCCGGTGTTGTAGGATCGAAGCGTGCCCGCAATCGCGATTGCTTCGTGTCCAAAGTGCGGCACCTCGCGGGGCGACACGACGGCGTGTCCGAAGTGCGGGTTGCTCGCCGACACGATGGCGACGTTCGCGTCGAACCTCGATGCCACGGTGCCCGACGTCGCCCGTGCGGCGTGGGATCGCGTGACGTCGCAATGGGACGAGCCCGCTGCGCACGACGAGCTGCTCCGGCTGACCACGCTGCACGGTTGCTATGCGTGGGTGGCCTCGCGCTATCGCGAGGTTCGCGGTGAGGCCGGCCCGCCGTTTCGCGAGAACGGCGGAACGTCGGATTCGATTGCCGAGCGCCAGCTCGATCGCATTCGTCGCGCGGCGGAGGCTGCGATGCTGACGTCGGCGACGCGGCGTGCCGAGAAGGGAACCAGGTCCTATCAGTCTGCGAAGGCGCTGCTCGGGTTCGTTGTTCTCATGATCTTGATCGGTCTCGCGTACGCGGCGTATCGGAGGATGAGGGCGACCGACGACCCTCCCGCCCCGCGCCCACGCCTGGCACCGACCCAGGTGCGGTAGGGTTCCACCGTGGCGCAGGTCGACTTCACCGAGCGGCAGCTGACGCTGAAGCTCGTGTACTACGGCCCTCCGCTGAGCGGAAAGACCAGCAACCTGCGCGCGCTGCACGGCAAGGTCGACACGCTCAATCGCGGCAGGTTGATGACGCTCGATACGCGCGACGACCGCACGCTGTTCTTCGACCTGCTGCCGATCTTCTTCCGCGCATCGAACTTCTCGTTCCGGATCAAGGTCTACACGGTGCCCGGTCAGCCGGTGCACGAGGCGACGCGCAAGGTCGTGCTCGCGGGCGCCGATGGCGTGGTGTTCGTGGCCGACTCGCGCCTCGATCACCGGGAGGCGAATCGCGCGTCCTGGCAAAATCTCGTAGCGAACCTCGAGTCGCTCGGGCTGGGCGCGCTGCCGGTCGTGGTCCAGTACAACAAGCGCGACCTGCCGGACGCCGTGCCCCTCCCGGACGTCGACCGGTTCGGCGACCCCGCGCGGGTGCTCACGGAGGCCTGCGCCAAGGCAGGTCAGGGCGTGGTCGAGACGTTCTTCGAGCTGGTCGGACGGACCTGGGAAGCGCTCGACAAGGACCTCAAGCTGGCCGAGAAGCTCGGCATCGACAGCGTCGCATTCCGTCGAGCGCTCGCCGAGCATGTAGGCGTAACCAATGATAGAATAGGCGGGTGAGCCGAGGCCGGACGCTCGACGACCCGATCGAGCTGGCTCGCCTGGTCCCCTCCAGCGAGCTCGAGGAGCTGATCGCATCGATCCACCGAGCCCTTGGCTGCTCGCTCGCGATCCACGATCCGAAGGGCCGCCGGCTCGCCGGCGATGATGCCGCGGGCCCGCCACGTCACCCGATCCACCATGCCGGCGAGCCTGTCGGACAGCTCGCCGCTTCTGGCGCCAATGCCGAGGCCGCGCTCGCCCTCGCGGCCGAGACCCTCGACCTGCTCCTCCATCACGCGCACGCTCGCGACCTCGCGGCCGCGACCCACGAGGAGGCGATGCGCGTCACGTTCGGCGAGCTCACCGAGCACAACAACCGTCTGCAGCGCGCGGTCGCCCGGCTCGAAGAGCTCGATCGGCTGAAGTCGAACTTCCTCGCGACGATGTCGCACGAGCTGCGCACGCCACTGACGAGCGTCATCGGCTATGCCGAGATGATGGCGGAAGGACTCGCGGGGCCCGTCTCGACCGAGCAGCGCGACTACCTCACCACGATCCTCGGCAAGGCCGATCAGCTCCTCGGCTTGATCACGGCCGTGCTCGACGTCTCGTCGCTCGAGAGCGGCCAGCTCGCACTCGATCGCGCCGCGCTGTCGCTGTCCGACGTGGTCGCCAGCGAGGTCGCGACGTTCGCTCCGCAGGCCGGTCGGCGCGGTATCGCGATCCTGCTCGAAGCGCAGGGCGAGGGCGTCGTCGTCGGCGATCGCAAGAAGATCCGCCAGATCGTGTCGAGCCTGCTGTCGAACGCGGTCAAGTTCACGCCCGACCACGGCAAGGTCGGGGTCGATGTTCGCACCGGACCGCTCGGTCCTGGCGGCGCCGCAGAGACACCGCTCGGGGTCCAGCTCGTGGTCACCGACTCGGGCATCGGCATCTCGCGCGATCAGGTCGCCAAGATCTTCGAGCCTTTCTTCCAGGTCGATTCGTCGTCGACGCGCGCGTTCGGCGGCACCGGCCTCGGGCTCACGCTCGCCAAGGCGTACGTCGAGGCGCACGGGGGCCGGATCTGGGTCGACACCACGCCGGGGCAGGGCTCGACGTTCGTCGCGACGTTCCCGGTCGGCGAGGCGGCTCCTTGAACCTCGCTGACCTGACGCTCGCGATCCCGTTCGCGGTGATCTGCGTGATCGGCTCGGCGTTCTGCTCGGGCACCGAGGTTGCTCTGTTCTCGCTTCGCCGTGTCGACCGCGAACAGCTCGCGCGCTCGGCGAGCTTCATCGACAAGCGCATCATCGGGCTGCTCGAGCGACCTCGCCGGTTGATCGCGACGGTGCTGATCGGCAACGAGGCGTTCAACGCGCTCCTCGCCGTCATCGTGCTCATCGAGGTGCTGCGCATGTTCTCCGGGTCGTCGCTGTGGGCGATCGGCGGGTTCACGCTCGCGGTCACGCTTCCGCTGATCGTGCTGATCGCCGAGGTCACCTCCAAGACGCTCGCGGCGAAGGCGCCGCTGACGTGGGCGCGGATCTGCGTGATGCCGCTTTCCCTCTTCATGCTGCTCGTGACGCCGGTCCGCTTCGTCGTCCAGGCCGTGACCTCGGTCCTCCTCGCGCCGCTCGGCGAGGCCGCACGCACCCGTCCGCAGCGCGACCTGTCCGAGGAAGAGTTCCGCTCGCTACTCGATGCAGGCTCCGCGCAGGGCCAGGTCGATGCGCGCGAGCGGCGGCTGATCCATCGCGTGTTCGAATTCTCCGACAAGAACGTCGGACAGGTGATGACGCCTCGCGAGCGCATCTTCGCGCTGTCGTACGACCTGCCGATGCAGCGCCTCGTCAAGGAGCTCGCGGCGCGGGGGTTCTCGCGCGTGCCGATCTATCAGAAGTCCCTCGACAACATTCGCGGCATCCTCAACGCCAAAGATCTCGTTCGCGTCGCAGCCGGCCAGCCGATGGGGCGCCCGCTCGGCGAGCTGCTCCACGAGCCGCTGTTCGTACCCCGCACGACGCCGGTCAAGCGCCTGTTCCTGACCTTCAAGCAGAAGAAGGTCCACATGGCGATCGTCGTCAGCGAGTACGGCAAGGTGCTCGGCATCGTGACGATGGACGATCTACTCGGCCAGATCTTCGGCCAGCTCCGCGACGAGCGCGCCGAGCTGCAGAGCTCCATCCCGGGCCGCCAGCGCGCCCGCACGCCTGCGCCGGGCGTCCGCGCGATCAGCGAGGTCTCCGACCTGGGCACCGGACCCGTACCGCGCATGGAGGTCTCGGATCTCAGCGAGCCCGTCAGCAAGATGGACGGCAGCGATCTCAGCCAACCCGTCGACCTCGTGGAGGAGGGTGAGCTCGATCTGCCGGTCGTGCACCGCCCGATCCACGTCGTCGACGAGGTCACGCCACCGGCCGTCGACGTCACCGAGCTGCGCGGGGAGACAAAGCCGTCATGATGGCGACGTCGACCCTGATCTTCCTGCTGGTCGCGTGCGTGATCTTCCAGGCGTTCTTCGTCAGCGCAGAGGTCGCGTTGTCCGCCGCCGATCGCAATCGCCTGCGCGCGCGCGCGGCGGGTGGCAACGCGGCAGCCGTTCGCGCCGAGCGCATGCTCGGGGTTCCGCAGGTGACGCTCGCGACCACGCTGGTCGGGGCCAACCTCGCGCTCCTCGTCGCCGTGATCGGTGTCGCGATCGAGCTGGTCGATCGCGGCTACTCGCCGCTCCTCGCACCGCTGTTTGCGGTCCCGCCGCTGCTCGTGCTCGGTCACCTCGTGCCCAAGCAGATCGTTCAGATCCAGGCCGACAAAGTCGTCGACAGCCTCGCGACGTGGCTCAGGCTCGCATCGTTCGCGCTGCGCCCGATCGTGATCGTCGTCGGTGGATACGCCGCACTGTTGACCCGCATCACGCGCACCGACCGCAAGAAGGCGTTCGTCACCCGCGACGAGCTCGCGATGCTGATCGAGAGCGAGCCCGAGACCGACAAGCCGGAGATCAGCGCGGACGAACGCGAGATGATCGCGAACGTCTTCGAGCTCTCGGAGTACAAGGTCGGCGAGCTGATGGTCCCGCTCTCCGAGGTCACCGCGCTCCCCGAGGACGCGTCGATCATGGAGGCCGCGCTCGAGGTTGCCGACAAGCAGCACTCGCGCATGCCGATCTACAAGTCACGCGTCGACGACATCGTCGGCATCGTCCACGTGTTCGACCTGCTCCAGGCCGCGGGCAAGAGCGACGGCCGCATGGTGTCCGCGCTCGCGCACCCTCCGACCTACGTTCCGGAAACGATGAAGGCGAGCGATCTGCTCGTCCAGCTCCAGAGCGAACAGCAGCACCTCGCGATCGTCGTCGACGAGTACGGCGGAGCCGTCGGCATCGTCACGATCGAGGATCTCCTCGAGATCATCGTCGGTAACATCGACGACGAGTACGACACCGAGCCGACCGCGATCCGTGCGGAGAAGCCGGGCGTCTGGAAGATCGAGGCGCGGACCAGCGTGGCGCGGGTCAACAAGGAGCTCGAGCTCAAGCTGCCGGAGAGCGATGACTACGAAACGATCGCCGGACTCCTGATCGAGAAGCTGCGGCGGATCCCCGCGCAGGGTGAGGTGATCACCGTCGGCGCTCAACAGATCGAGATCGTGCAGGCGACCGACCGCGCGATCGAGACCGTCCGCATCACACGCAAGAAGAAGTAGTCACGCCGGCGGTGCTGACGTACTTCGACCCGCAGCCGGCGCACGCCGAGCTCCCCGCCGTGTTCGCGAGTCCGTTCGATCCCGCACCGCCGCACCCGCTCGCGCGTCGCGCAGCCGACGAGCTCGCGACGCAGCTACGCGCCGGCAGGTTCGCGATCGACGTCGCGACGCTCGATGCTCCGGGCGGCGGCAAGATGTTCGGCGTCCTCGTGGTCGCGGACGCCGACGGTCGCATTGGCTACCTGCGCGCGTTCTCCGGGATGCTCGCAGGTGCGTGGAACCTCGCGGGGTTCGCGCCACCGTTGTTCGATGCAGCAGCGCGCGACGCGATGTGGCCGGCGGGGCAGGCGGAGCTGCGCGCGCACGAGCTGGCGCTGCGGGCGCTCGATGCCTCGCCTGAACAAGCCGCCGCACGCGCTGCCCTCGGCGCGCACGACGCGCGAGTCGCTGACGAGCTCGCCGCGCTCGATGCGCGGCACAGGGTCAACCGTGCCCGTCGCCGCGTCGAGCGTGATCAGCTGCACGCGCAGGCGGCGATCGATCTCGCGCAGGCCGGCGAGAGCGCCGTGCTGCGAGACCCGCGCGAGGTCGCGGCGATCGATCTCGCGCAGGCCGGCGAGAGCGCCGTGCCGCGAGACCCGCCCGAGGTGGCGGCGATCGATCTCGCGCAGGCCGGCGAGAGAGCCGTGCTGCGAGACCCGCGCGAGGTCGCGGCGTCCGAGCTCGCGTCGCCTGGCGAGCGCACGGCTCCGCCGGACCCGCGCGACGATCGCGAGCCTCCCGCCGCCGCGACCGCCGCGCGGCTCCACGCGCTCGACCAGGAGAGCCGCGGCGATGCGGCCGAGCGCAAGCGGCTCGAGGCCGCAGGCGCCGAGCAACGCGGTCCCCTCGCCGAGGCCGTCGCTGCATTCCAGCGCGAGCGCACACGGCTCGAGCGCTTGCGCGCCGACGAGTCGCGCGACCTCATGAAGCAGGTGCACGACACCTACGTGATCGCGAACGCGCGCGGCGAGCGCCAGCCGCTCCGCGAGCTGTTCGCACCGGGTGAGCCACCGGCGGGCGCCGGCGACTGCGCTGGACCGAAGCTCCTCGGTGAGGCGTATCGCCGTGGGCTCACGCCGCTCGCGCTCGCCGAGGTCTGGTGGGGCGCGCCGCCCGCGACCGGCGGTCGTCACGCGTCCTCGTTCTATCCGTCGTGTCGTGGCAAGTGTGGCCCCATCCTCCCGCACATGCTCGAGGGCCTTCCGCTCGCCGCCGCGCACGTGTTCGGCGGTGGCCCGATCGCCAGCGTCGAGCCGCAGGTCGTGTTCGAGGACGCGTGGATCGTCGTCGTCGACAAGCCAATCGGTCTGCTCTCCGTCCCCGGTCGCAGCGGTTCGCTCCGCGACTCCGTGCAGACGCGGTTGCGCGCTCGCTATCCCGACGCGACGGGACCGCTCGTCGTCCATCGGCTCGACCTCGACACGTCCGGGCTGCTCCTCGCGGCCAAGGACGAGGCGACCTACACCGCGTTACAGGCGCAGTTCGCGCGCCGCGAGGTCGACAAGCGCTACATCGCGATCCTCGACGGCGTGCTCGCCGCAGATCGCGGCATCGTCGAGCTGCCGATCCGTGTCGACCTCGATGATCGTCCCCGCCAGATCCACGATCCGGCGCACGGTAAGTCGGCGGTCACCGAGTGGAGCGTCCTCGAGCGGCGCGCCACGACGACCCGGGTCGCGCTGATGCCGAGGACGGGGCGCACCCACCAGCTCCGTCTCCATGCCGCGCATCCGCTCGGCATCGGTGCGCCGATCGTCGGCGATCGCCTCTACGGCAAGACGCGCGATCCGTCGCGGATGATGCTCCACGCGGAGCGCCTCGCGTTCGTCCACCCCCATACCGGCGAGCGCATCGAGCTCGAGCGGGCGGCGCCGTTCTAGCCCCTAAAGAAGCGCTGAGAATGGATCGTCCTCTTCGAAAGTAAGCGGGCGGGCGCGGCGACCAAGTACGACGACATCGGAAGGCGCCCGATTCTAGCGATCGTCGTGAAGATCTCATCGATGATGTGGCCCGCACACATCGCGACGCGGCGGGTGGAGATTGGCTTGGCTCTGACGAGTTGCGCCGCGTGGGCGAGAAACCGCTTGAGGACTGCCGCACAGAGGCTCGCCCCCGGTAGCAGTGCCCGCGGTGGGGCGGGCACAAGAACACTGCGTCGTCACGAAGCCTCCCGACGTAGAGCGCGCGGCGCTCGAAGAAGGCTCCGGACGGCGGATCGTGAGTCGCGAGCGTCGGCCAGCGTGCGACGGCTCGAGGCGCCCGCGCCGCGCGGGTTCTTCGTTCAACTATTCCGTTGTCAGAGAATGCTCGAGCTGGAGTTCCAGCTGGAACTGATCGGCCTTCAGTTCTCGTCGTCGTCCAACGGTAGATCGAACACGAGTTGATCGGGCGCGCGCCCGCGGAGCGAGAGCACGCCGTCGTGCAGCATTTTGTGGTGGCCGTCGCAGAGCAAGAGCAGTTGCCCCAGCTGATGGCCTCCGCCCTCGGATCTCGGGATGATGTGGTGAATCGCCAGGAACCGACATGACCGGCAGTCGGGCACGGCGCACTGGAACTTGTCGCGCACGAACACCTTGCGCCGCGTCGGTGCTGGAATCTCCGACCTGAGCCGCGTCAACTCTTCGCTCTCGAGATCGCCGATGTGTTCGTGGTCGCACTGCACGCGCTCGAGCGCCTGCGGCGTGAGCTCCTCGACGATCCCCGCGCCGACCACGTGCCCCTTCTTGCACTCTCGGCACGTGGTCACTGCGATCTGATACGGCGGCCTGGTCGGCTCGTCGGCCGGCGCGGGCGGTGAGATCACCGCCGACGCATAGGCTCGCACGAAGTCGTCGTCGGTATTGCTGCTGCCACTGGCCGCGTTCGCGACTGCGATCCGCGCTTGCTTGTGCATCACGTACGCTTCGGCCGACACGCCTTCGAGCACGATCCGGTACGTGAGCTTCGTCGGATCCACCGGATCGGTCGGCAGCGCGCCCTTGGTCTTGCCGCGGACCATCTGCTGGACATCGGTCGCGGTCTTGTCCTCGATCGCATCGAGCCACGCCTGTTCGGTCTTCCATGTCACCACGCGCGTCAGCTCGCGGACACTCGACCACGGCAGCTCTCCGGCGCGGAACTGCTCGCC
>JANOPP010000329.1:0-2496 GCA_031421915.1 Myxococcales bacterium
ATCTGCAGCGAGCAAGCACAGGCCGCGCACGTACTCGAGCGCCGCCTCGGTGGTGCCACTGTCGATCTTGTCGAGCGCGGGAACGGCCGACGCGCGAGCCCCCGCGATGTAGCTCGCCATCGCGCCAGGATCCTTGACGCCGAGGATCTCCAGGCCGAGTAGCTCGAGGCTCAGCTCGCGCGCGCGGACCTGGCCCGCGGGAGTCAAGCAGCGAGCGAGAGCGCGACCTGCCCAGGCATGAGCGTCGCGCCAACGATCGGCGAGCGCGAGCGCGTGGCACAGCTCGGTGTACAGCTGCATCGACGTCGGCTGTGCCTCGAGCTCGGCCTCTCGCAGCGCGAGATCGCGATCATCGGTATTGGCGATCGGACCGGCACCGCCGGCGCGCTGCTTGCCCTTGCCGTGCTGCTTCTTCTCGTCGAGGACTTCCTGCACGCGCTCGATCCGCGAGGCGAGCGGGTGATCGCCCTTCGCGATCGCGTGGAACCTCGCGATCGCGAGGGCCGCCTCGTCGAGGAAGTCGCCGACCATGAGCAAGTGTGCCGCCCAGTACTCGAGGCGCGCACTCTCGGGATCATCCTTGCGGGCGAGATCGAGCTGCTCGACGAGGCCCTCGATCTCGTGCTTCGACAGATCGGCCTTGGCCTCGATCGCGCGACGTTCGACGAGGCTGACGCGCAGGCTGCTCGTCAGCACGCCGCCGATCCGCTTGCGTTGCACTGGATCGAGCACGATCTCGCGCTCCCGGATCTCGAGCACCACGCGGATCACCTGATCGAGGAAGCGCAGCGCCGTCGGTGGACCATCCCGATCTTCGGTCAACGTCGCGGTCAGCACGCGCTCGTCGAACAGCGGCGCAACGGCGCGCACGGTGTCGAGCACCTCGTCGAACACGGCGCGGCGCGACGGATCCGGCTCCCAGCGCAGGCACAGCAGCGCGAGCTCGGCGAACGACTCGACCGCGTGGCGCTGGACAGCGAGAACATCCGCATCGGGTGTCGTGATCGCATACCGCATTGGCGCGTTGTTCCCCGCCGAGCGGAACCGCACCGCGAGCTTGTCGGCGAGGCGGCGCCCCTCGTCGGGGACGAGGACCGCGAGCGACTGCGCCAGCGCGCACAGCCCCTCGGCGCGCGCCTCGGCGACCGCCGGTGTGGGCGGCGCGAGCAGCACCCGATCACGGGACGTTCCGAGCGCGACAAAGCCGAACACGAGCGCGGCGCGCGTGTGATGCAGCCACTGGCGCAGCTGCTCGGGATCCCGGTCGATCGCCTCCTGGTTGACCGCGAGCTCGCGCTCCGTGATCGAACCTTCCTTGCGCTCCTCGAGGAGGAAGATGCCGGGCGCGATCGCGCCGACGCCACGCGCACCGAGCCGCGCCGCCTGCGAGAACATGCGGTGCGGAGCTCCGTAGCGTCGCGCACTCGCTGGATCTAGCTTGCCTAGCAGTGCGAGCCGATAGTGATGACGATCGAGCTCGGCCCACGCATCGAGCGCAGAGTCGTGCTCGCCGAGGAGCGTGAACAGCGCCGCACGGTTCTGGTGATGCACCGCTTCGTGGGGCTCGAGCTCGATGCAGATCTGGACGGCGCGGAGCGCAGCAGAGAACTTCTCGACGGTAGCTTCCTCGACCGCGAGTCGAGTCAACGCGGCGACGAGCGCTCGCCGCACGGCCGGGCGATCCCGTGCGCGCGAGTACAGCGCGCGGAGCACGGCGACCGCCGCGTTGTGATCGACGGAGAGCTTGTGCGACAGCATCCCGAGAGCAAGCTGCTCGGCGCGCGAGCCAGCGACCTGCGCCTCGGCGGCACGCACCAGGTCCTCGGCGGACGCCCCGCTCCACGTGACCACCGTGCGCGCGAGCGTATCGGCGCGAGAGCCCTTCGAGATCACGCCACGCTCGAGCTGCGCCGCAACGGCCTTCGCGTCACCCGGTCGTACGATCGAGAGCTTCGCAAGGAGGTCGGCCCACGCCGCATCGTACGCTGCTCCCTTGGGGAGCTCCGCGAGCTTGTCGAGGCCGCCCTTCGTCGATGCCGCGAGATTGGTCTCGGTGTGGAGGAACTTCGCGCCAACATGACGCGCGTCGACCTGCAGCGCGCGGTCGGCGATGTTGCGCGCGGTGCGCGGCTCGCCACGCCGGGCGATCGCGAGTGCCTTGACCACCAGTACGAGCGGAAGGTCGGCGACGCCCTCGTGCAGGCTATCGAGTCGGGCGAGCGCACCGTCGATGTCGCCGAACCGCAGGCGTACCAGTGCATCGCGTACGCGATGAATCGGATCGAGCGGCTCGAGCTCGATCGCCGCGACCGCGGACGCCGTCGCGACCGTGAAGTCATCGCTGAACCGGCCGCGCAGACTCGACACCGCGGCGAGCGCGCGGCGTGCGTGCGGCGTACCGGTGCGGCGATGCTCGTCAGCAAGCTCGACCGCGGCTGCGGACCAGTTGATCCGCTCTAGTTCCACGCGACGTGCCCCCGCGTGACGCGGGCGCCC
>JANOPP010000330.1:0-22243 GCA_031421915.1 Myxococcales bacterium
GCTATCGCCGCAGCGATCGGCGAGCGTTGCCGCGGTCATGTCGACGGTGACCTGAGGCGCCGCAGGCGGTGGCGTCTTCGGGGGCGGCGCCGGGGGCGGTGCCGGGGCCGGCTTCATCACCGGAGGCGGCGACGTCGTCGAGGTGACCTCGGTCTCGGGGCCACCGGCCCGGCTGCAGGCGAGCAGACCCACGAGAAGGAACGCGTAGCGTGACCACATCACTCCAGCCTAACACCGCCAGGGCAGCGGCGCCCTACGCGCGTCCGATTCTCCCGTCCGTGCAGCCACTTACAGATCGTGTGCGACATCGGCGGCGAGCCCTCCTCTGTCTGGTGGAGGAGGACGAATGATTCAAGATTACGAGACTTACAAGAGACTAGTAGTGGCTGTGGCTGGTGCCCTCGCAATGGGGGTGAGCTCCGGGTGCGGTGATGATGTGTCGACGCCTGTCGAGGACGCGCCGCCCGAGGAGGTGGTCGTGCTGCAGCGGGCCTCGAAGTCGAGCACGATCGCGCTCGCCGACGACGCGTCGCGCGTGGCGATGGTCAACCCCGATGACGGAACCCTGTCCGTGTTCCAGACCTCGGATCATTCGCGGACCGCGAAGGTCGCGACCGGCGGCAACCCGTCGAGCGTCGTGATCGCCGCGGACAACACGACCGCGTACGTCGCGAACCGCACCGACGGCACGGTCGTCAAGGTGACCGGCATCGATGGCGGCACGCCTGCGATCGCGAGCACGGTCGCGGTCGGCGCGGAGCCCGTTGCGCTCGCGATGTCGCCGACTGGCAAGAAGCTGTTCGTTGCCGAGCTCGCGGAGAGCCGCGTCTCGGTGATCGACACGGCGACGATGACGGTGACCTCGACGTTCACCGTCGATCGTCCGCGCGCGCTCGCGATCACCAACAACCTCGACACGAATGACGATGACGAGACACTCGTCGTGACCCAGTTCTTCGGCGTCGCCACGCCCGGCGGCGAGGCGAAGGACGACGGCCGCACCGGCAGGGTCCGGCTGTACAGCCTCGCGGATCAATCGACGTACAAGTCGGTCGCCCTCGCGGCGCTCGACAGTGGCTTTCCCAGGGGAGGCGTCGCCGGCAACCCGACGATCCTGACCTCGCCGAACCAGCTGAGCGCTGCTGCAATCGCAAACGGCCGCGTGTTCATCACCAGCACGTCGGCGTCGCCGGAGCTCCCGGTGCGGTTCGACAACAACGTGTTCCCGGTCGTCTACGTCGCCGACATCGCCGGCGCGACCGAGGTCACCGGCACCGGTGGCTCGACGAACCTCGCGCGCAAGATCTACGACGCGATCCCGACGCCGTCCGTCACGAACCCTCGGTTCATCCCGGGCGAGCTCGCGGATCTCGACTTCGTCAAGGACTCGACCGTCGCCTACACGATCGGTCGCGCAGGCGACGTGATGGTGCGCGTGACGTTCGGCACCACTGTCGAGATCGGCTCGACACAGAACAAGCTGATCGACCTCGCAGGTAACGACACGATCGGCAAGTGCCAGAACCCGACCGGCGTGGTGATCGATTCGGACAACCAGAAGGCGTACGTCAACTGCTGGATCACGCGCCGCCTCGCGGTCGTCGATCTCGCGGCGCAGACGATGACGCAGACGTTCGAGTCCTCGCCGGCCCCGGCGAATGCAGTCGAGGCGTCGATCCAGCGCGGCAAGCGCTTCTACTTCACCGGCCGCGGCCGGTGGTCGGCGAACGTCGCGAACGGCGCGAAGGGCGGCGAAGGCTGGTCGTCGTGTGGCTCGTGCCACCCCGACGGTCTGACCGACAACGTCACCTGGATCTTCGGCTCCGGTCCGCGGCAGACGACGTCGCAGGACGGCAGCTTCTCGCACGGCCCCGGCCCGCAGAAGATGCGCATCTTCAACTGGACGGGCATCTTCGACGAGCACCACGACTTCGAGCGCAACACGCGTGATACCTCCGGTGGTCTCGGCGCGATCACCACCGCTCCGACCCTGGCCGAGTGCAACCAGCTCGACAAGGAGACCCAGGTCTCGCTCGCCGGCATCAACGGTCTGCAGCGTCCGCTCAAGGAGCTGCAGGACGACGCGGCGACCGCGATCTGCGGTCACAAGGACTGGGACGACATCGACAACTTCGTGAAGACGATCGCGCCGGTCAAGGCGATCAAGTCCGCGGCGATCGACGCGGTCGCGCGTGGCCGCCAGCTGTTCATCGACGGCGGCTGCGCCAAGTGTCACGGCGGTAGCGGCTGGACCGTGTCTCGCCGGTTCTTCACGCCCGCGCTCGCCACGAACACGACGCTCGGCGCGACGGCGTTCAACCGTCCGACGTTCTTCCCAACGACGTGGATGTACGACAACGGTGGCACCGCGCGTAACGCGATCTCGGCGCAGCCGGCGATCGGTATCGCCGATGCGACGGGCCCCGCGGAGCCCGCAGCGGTCCCTGTCGCGCAGAGCGCCTGCTCGACCCGAAACGTCGGCACGTTCGGTCTGCCGGGCGACACGGCGCGCACCGACAGCCTCGAGCTGCGGCCGGTCGCTCCGGGCACGGGGCGCGCGCAGGGTCGCGCGGGCTACAACCTACCGACGCTGTACGGTCTCGCGCTCGGCGCGCCGTACCTGCACCACGGCCAGGCGCCGACGCTGCCCGAGCTGCTCAACGACACCAAGTGGACGTTCCACACCAACGCGGGCAACGCGAACTTCAGCGTGATCCTCGCCGGTGCCGGCAAGGTCGATGACCTCGTGGCGTTCTTGCTCTCGATCGATGCGAGCACGCCCGAGATTGCCGTTCCGAACGATCCGGGCACGGGCCAGAGCTTCGACGCCTGCCCCTAGTCACTTCATCCCGCACTCGATCCACTCGGCGAGGAGCTCTCGCTCCTCCTGGGTAGGCCCGCCGGCGGGCGGCATGGTCCCCCCCAGCGAAGCTGCGCGGATCTTGATGCGCTCTGACCACACCACCAGGTCCCCTTCGGCGTCGAAATTGACGTCGATCGGGGCCTTCTGTCGCATGTTCATCGGCACGGCGCTCGAGTGGCAGCCGCGGCACCAGTTCGCCACGAACGGTGCTCCGAAGTTGTCGTGATCGAGGAACGAGTCGTCGCACTTCGACACCGGAGGCGGTGGCGGGTCATCGTCGTCGATGATCGGATCGTGGCCGACGTCATTGCCGCACGCGGCGAGGACGAAGGCGAGGACGAGCTCACGCGACAAACGCATCGAAGACCTCCGTCGGTCCGAGGTGAGCGATCGGGTCGATGCCACACGCCGTCAGGACGCCGGCGACGAAGTGGTTCGACATCAGGGTCATGCCCGCGGCACTCTTCCTGCCGGTCGTGAAGTCGATCGTCTCGGCTTCGACGCCGTCGTTGGTCGAGCCGTAGCCGCGGCCACCGCGAATGCCGCCACCGATCACGACCGCGCTCGTCACGGGCCAGTGATCCTTGCCGTTCTGGGCGTTGAGCTTCGGCGTGCGCGAGAACTCCGAGAAACAGACGACGACGGTGTCGTCGATCATCTTGGTGCCCGCGTCGCGTCCGGGGCGTGCCGTGAGCTCGTCGACGAGCGTGGTCAGTGCACCGAACGTCGTCTCGTGGAATCCTGCCTGGTCGTCGATCATATCGTGGGTGTCCCAGCCGAGCCGGGTGTTGAGCATCACGGCCTGCGAGATGCCGCCCGCGATCGCGTCGACCGCGAGATCGACCTGATTCGCGAGCGTCAGGGTGCGGCCTGCGGCACCGAAGCCGGCGCGCACCGGCACGAGCTGCTTGCCGCGCTCGATCGCCGTCGCGAAGTCGGACAGGCGCCGCTTGTTGTACCCCATCGCGCCGCGCGTCGCCTTCACGCGGTTCACGGTCGCATTCGCATAGCTCGCGAGGATCGCGTCCTCGGCCGCATTCGTCGGCGTACCGAGCAGGCCAACGATCTGGTTCGTGGCACCGACGCGCCCCGCGCTGACCGCGTACTCGCCGGCGAACGCGGTGTCGCCGAGGATCAGGTAGGGCAGCGGCAATGCGTTGCCGTTGTCCGTCGCGACGATCGCTCCCATGTCGGGGTTGCGCTCGCTGCGCGTTCCAGTCGCCATGCGCTTGACGCACTCCGCATGGGCGACACTCGACACCGAGATACCGCGCACGATCGCGGTCTTGTCTGCGTGCCGCGTGAAGTAGCTGGTGACGTTCGGCCTACTCGCGTGATCGAACACGTCGAGATTGCCGAACAACCGGCGGGCCCCGAGCGGGACGTCGCAGCGCGCAGACTGCACCTTGGGGTCGAGCACCCAGGTCGTATCCCAGCCGCCCTGTGCCATCACCATGATCAGACGCTTCGGCGGCTTGGTCGGCCCGGCGGCGTGCGCCACGGAGGTGAGCGAGCCGACCGACTTGGCGAGGAGGCCAGCGGCGCCAGCGGCGCCCATGTACGTGAGGAGGTCTCGGCGGTTCATGGCGTGCTCCTTAGTAGAAGAGGCTGCGGAAGTCGCTGAGCATCCCGATCAGCGTGACGGTCCAGGCGCGGGCGCGGTCATTCGAAGCGGTGAAGGCTGCCTCGTAGAGAACGTAGGTATCGTCAACCTCGGGAGAGTCGGAGGCGACGAGCTCGCCGTAGATCCGGGCGTGGAGGTGCGCGAGCTGCGCGCGGATCACCGCGGGGTCGGTCGCCGTGACGGCGGCCTCGGTGAACAGCGTGCGATCGGCGAGCGGTACGGTGCGGTCATGCTCCACGACGAACTCGGCGGCCTGCGCGGCGAGCGTCTTGCCGACGAGGCTCGAGGTCGCGTTCATCGTATGGACGGGCTCGGTGACGAAGTACGAGTCGATCCCACCGAACAGGACGCGGTAGCCGACGAAGTCACTGTCGAGCATGTCCGCCGTGCCGTACGGGATTCCGCGGAGGCTCCGCGTCGACGTCACGGTCCAGTCGAAGCCCGTGAGGTCCTTGATCATGCGGCTCATCTGCTCGGGGCGAACCTTGAGCGCCGCGACCAGCGTGTCCGCGCTCGCCTCGTCGGTGTCGTGCGAGATCCGGAACCGATCGGAGAGCACGATCGCCTTGACCAGCGACTTCGCACTCCAGCCGCCATCGACGAGCCCCTTCTGCAGCTTCGCGACCCACGCCGCGGAGAGGTCCTTCTGCGGCACCTCGGTCAGGTACGACGCGAACCGTTGCGCCGTGCACCGCGCGAACCGCGGGTCCTCGGAGATCACCTGGCCAAGACCCGTCATGCCGGTTGCCGGCGCGCCGAAGAACATCGGCGGCCGCTTGGTCGCGGTGCGCCAGCGCTCGGTCGTCGCGGGCGTGTAGTACGTGATCGGATACGTGGGGGCGGCGTTGGGCGCGAGCGTGTTGCGCCACGTGAACAGGTAGCTGCCGAGCGGATCGAGCGTCTGGTGGCAGCCGGCGCACGTCTTGTTCGCGATCACCGCGTTCGCCACGACCTCGGGATCCGCGAGGTCGATCGTGGTGTCGAGGATGACGTCGGAGTCGAGGAAGTCGTGACACAGGAACGCGCGAGAGATCGTGTTCGCGCGCCCGCGGTGGTAGTTCGCGCCCGCCGAGCGGTAGCGGTTGTAGAACACGTCCAGGCCGAGCACCCCGGAGCCGCGGCGCTCGGGCGCGTACTGCCGCCGCTGCCAGGTGTCGTAGCTCGCGACCGGCGTGAGGCCCCAGATGTCGGCGACGGCCTTGTTCGCCATCGTGTAGTCGGCGGTGACAATCGTCGTGTACGGCTTGTCCGTCATCACGACGTCCTCGATCAACCGCAGGGGCTCTTCGAAGATGCTGTTGATCTGGCGCGCGGTCGCACCGGCGATGGGACCCTGCGCCGGATAGGTGAACTGAGCCTGCTCGAGCCGGAGCAGCAGCGTCTCGTTGTGCAGCTCGCGGATGGTCGCTGCAAACTCGGGCGTCGCGAGGTAGCGATCGATGATCGCGGGTAGCGCGGCGGGGTCGGCATCGACGGCCTCGAGGTCCGCGATGGCCGGTCGGACGCCACGGAGCGCGAGCGAGGCGCGCGTCAGGTGCTGGGGCGACGTCAGGTACACCGCGGTCGGCGACGGGACCTCGGGATCGGGATCGGGCTCGGGTTCCGGGGGCGAGCCCTGGTCACAGGCCACCAGGGTCACGAGGAGAAAGGAGGCGAGCATCCGCATGCTGTGAGCTTCAGCAAGGGCCGGACCGACACGAACCTCTCGTGGACTCGCGGACTTGTGGGATAACCAGGTCGCCCGTTGTCGGGTCCCACCTGCACCTTGTAGGGGACAGCCGACACTCAGGAGACCCAGCGTGAGCGAGATCGAGACGCAGCTGCACCAGCGCCCCGCCGTCCAGGTGGTGACGTCCCTCCGCGTCGAGGTGGTCGACGGGCCCGATCGGGGCTCCAGCGCCACCGGGAGTGACACGCTCTCGGTCGGAACCGCGAAGGACAACGCACTCGCGATCGGGGACTTCACGGTCTCCCGCTATCACCTCGAGGCGACCGGCCACGCTGGCGGCATCCTCGTCACCGATCTCGGCTCGACCAACGGGACCTATGTCGGCGCGGTCCGGATCGAGAAGGCGGTCGTGCCTCCGGGTACCCTCGTGTCGCTCGGCGGCACGACGATCCGGTTCGACGATGCCGTGCGGCGCAGCGTCCCTGCCCCGACCGAGACCTTCGAGCTCGCCGGCATGATCGCGCGAACGCCGGGGATGCTGAAGCTGTTCGCTGACATCCAGCGGATCGCTGCGTCGCCGACCTCGGTGCTGGTCGTCGGCGAGTCGGGGACGGGCAAGGAGCGGGTCGCCGAGGCACTTCACGCGGGCTCCGGTCGTGCGGGCTCGCCGCTCGTCACGATCGACTGCGGTGCGCTGTCCTCGACGCTGCTCGCGAGCGAGCTGTTCGGTCACGAGAAGGGAGCGTTCACCGGTGCCGATCGCGTGCACGCGGGTGCGTTCGAACGCGCGGGCACCGGTACCGTGTTCCTCGACGAGATCGGCGAGCTCCCCGCACTCGATCAGGCGTCGTTGCTCGGCGTGCTCGAGCGGCGGCGGTTCCGGCGCGTCGGGGGCGCGGCAGAGATCGAGCTCGGAGCGCGTGTGGTCGCCGCGACCAATCGCGATCTGCGCGCCGAGGTGAACACGGGCCGGTTCCGCCACGACCTCTATCACCGCCTGGCGGTCGTCGTGCTCCGGCTCCCTCCCCTCCGCGAGCGCCGCGACGACATCCTCCCACTCGTCGAGCACTTCGCGCGCGACCTCGGCGCGTCCGGCCCGATCGAGTCCGTGTTCGGCGCCGAGACCCTGGCCCGCTGGCAGCGCCACCCGTGGCCCGGCAACATCCGCGAGCTGCGCAACGCCGTCGAGTCAGCGCTCGTCGTCGGTCCTTCGTACAGCGAGTCCGGCGGCAGCGCACCCGCCCCAGGTGACGAGCTCGGCGCATACAAGGATGTGCGGGCGCAGGTCGTCCGCGAGTTCGAGCACGACTACCTGTCGCGACTCCTCGCCGAGGCGGGCGGCAACGTCTCGCAGGCCGCGCGTGTCGCGAAGATGGATCGGTCGCACCTGATCGATCTGCTCATCCGCCACGGCCTCAAGGCCAAGTAGCGCGGCTAACGCGGGGCGCCCGCGACCGACGTCTGCACGTTGGTCCACTGGATCTGCGCCACCGCCGGAAGCTGGACTGGAGCGCCGAACGAGTAGTCGTTCTTCGCGAGGCCCGTGTAGAGCTGGAGCTTCTGATCGATCGCGACGAGGTCGAGCGCATGATCGCCGTCGAGGTCGCGTGCAACGATCGCGAGCACGGGCGGGCACATCGTGCAGTTGTACGTGCAGCTGCAGTCGTTGCCAGGACACATCGTGCAGTTCTCGACGCACGAGCAGCTGTCGTTCGGGAACGACAACGGGTCGGCCACGGCACCGGTGGGCGTGCGGCGGACGAGGAACAGCTTGCGCCCGGGATACACCGCGACGACCAGCGCCGGATCTCCGAGCTTGGGCAGCGCCGCACCGGCGTACGTCGCGCGCTCGAGGTTTGGCTGAGGGAGGGACTGACATGGCTTCGCGGTCGACGGCGGATCGCAATCGAGATCGTGCTCCGGCACGTTGCGGAGTCCGTCGGCTGCGCGATGGATCCGCAGTGACGCGCCGAACACGGCGAGGTCGAGCTCGAGATCGCCGTCGAAGTCGAGCCAGTCGATGTGGCGCACTCCGGGATGGCCCGGTGTCAGGCTGCCGCCGATCGATGCGACGACGGTGTTCGATAGCTTGCGCACGTGCTCCGCACTGTCGAGGTTATCGAGGAAGAAGAACTGCGAGCTCGTCTTCATCACCGCGTCGGGAAACCCGTCGCGGTTGACGTCGCCCCACGTCAGGCCCTGCGACGCAGGGATCTGACTGTCGCGGAACGATCCGCGCTCGTCGAACACCTCGACCATGTGCATGACGGGCGTGCCGCGCTGGTAGGTCGCGACGATCGTGTCGCGGCGATCGCGGTCGAGCCCGATCGTCGTGATGCTCTGGTAGGTGCGATCGGACGCCACCGGATAGAGAGAGTCGCCGAGGAGGAGCCCCTCGTCGGTCGCGGCGGCGAGGCGCGGCTCGAGCGCACCCGGTGCAGGTGCGATCCACGCGAAGGGCGTGCGCAGGTCGTCGCGGCGCGGCGTCGTCCACGTCGTGCCGTCCCAGCGTACGTCGTACAGCTCGACCGTGTTGTTGCGGCTCGCCGTGATCGCGATTCGCGTGTCGCACACGAGGTCGGAGCGCACCTGCTGCGCGAGCTGGGCACAGGCGTCCGTCCACGCGATCTCGCAGCACATGGGAAGCACGGCGCAGACATCGGCGAACCGTCCGTGCGCCGGCGCCGGCGGCTGACCACCGGTGCATGCATTCACCGGCTCGACGCGGTCGTCGAAGCAATTGTTCGAGAGCAGCTCGGAGTGCTCGGTGTAGCGCCGCCCGGTCGCGCACCCGGAGTCGAACCGTGTGCAGTAGCCGTCGGCTTCGCAGCGACCGGCTTCACCGACATCGCACTGGGCATCGTTTCCGCAGCGATAGCGGTCCTCGAAGCACGCCGTCGCCGCGACCACCACGATCACCGTGGCGACGATCCGGATCACCATGCGCCGACCACCGCGAGCCCACCGCCCGAGGGCGTGAGCGTCGCCGTCATCGCGGGACCATCCGGGCGCAGCCTCCACCGGAGCACCGCGAGTCCGACCACGAGGATGCCGGCGCTCGCGATCCCGATGCCCGTCCACCGCGTCGTCCGCGCGTTCTCGAGCCGTGCGTCGTAGTCCGCGAGCGTGCCGCTGCGGTCGAATGCGAGGGATCGCGAGTACACGACGAGACCACCACCGAGGATGGCCGCGATCCCACCGAGCGCGACGACACCGGAGTCCTCGACCTTCCAGCGCCGGTGATGGAGCACGCGCGGTGTCGGAGGCGGAGGCGCGGGGCGCTGCCTCTCAGCCTCTGCGTCCCGCAGCGCCTGCGCGCGCCGCATCCGGGTCGCGCCGATCGCTTGCTGCGCTAGCTCGATCTGTTCGGGGGACGGCTCGGTGGCGATGAACCGCTCGTAGTAGGCGAGCGCGGCGTCGTAGTTGCCGAGGTTGAACTCCTCCTGGCCGAGCGCGAACAGGAGCGCGGGCAGCGGCGACAGCTCGTACGCCTCGAGAAGCAGGCGGCGCGCCTCCGTGAAGTCGCCGCGCTGGTGCGCCTCGCGAGCACGCCCCGTGAGCGTCCACTCCCTCGGCTCGTCGGGCGCATGGTCGTCCGCGCTCGCCGGCATCGCCAGCGCGAGCACGACAAGGCACGACGCGATCCGCTTCACCGCTTGTTCGTACCCGATCCTGCGCCCACTTTGTCGGTCGGCAGCAGGATGTCGGGGGCCCACTCGACCTTGCCGCGCGGCTTCGCAATCTGCGCACTGCCACTTCCCGCATCGGTCACGGGTGGTGGGCTCGCACTCCCCGCTGGCTCGCGTTTTCCGCGTCGCGGTCTCCTGGGGCGCTCCAGTGTGCCGGGGTCGTCCGCGGGGTCCGTCTCGATCGGCTCGTCGGCGATCACCGGCACGGCTGCGTCCGGAGGGGCGGCGCCCGGGGCGGCGACGGGGGCGGTGACCGGGGCAACGACGGGTGCAGCGATCGGTGCGGTGACCGGTGCAGCACCTGGCTGCGGCGGGTCGTCGCCGCGCAGCGCGAGCCACGCGACGACCGCGGTCGACGCGGCACCGAGCGCGAGCGCGATGCCGACCCAGCGCCGCCGGCTCTGCTCCACGATCACGGTCGGCCGACGCGGCTCGGTGTCGACGTCGTGCTCCGCCTCGTCGGTCGGACCGAACGCCATCGCATGAGGTTCGTCGTCGGGCGTCGCCTCGATCAGCTCGACGAGCGATGCGGGGATCGCCGGCTCGGCCGCGGGCGCGACCGGCAGCACGATGTCGACTGCGGTCTCGTCGCCGACCCACGGCACCTCGCGCGGCCCGATCAGCTCGTGGACCCAGTGCGCGATTCGACGCGCTGCGAGCAGCTCCCCCGTCGAGACGGCGTGATCCTCGATCGCCTTCGCGAGCGCACCCGCGGAGGCGAGGCGCCGCTCGGGGTCGTGCGCGATCGCGCTCATGACGAGCTCCTCCACGGCGACCGGCACGCTCGGCCGCACCTTGCGCGGTCGCACCACCTGCCCCGACAGCACGCGGTGGAGCGACGCGACGTCGTTGTCGGCCCAGAACAGCCGCGTCCCGGTCACCAGCTCGTAGAGGATCACGCCGAGCGAGAACACGTCGGCGCGGCGATCGAACGCGTGACCGCGGCACTGCTCCGGCGCCATGTACGTCACGGTGCCGTGCATCGAACCCGACAGCGTCTGCACCCGCGTCTCCTTCGCGATGCCGAAGTCCGCGAGCTTGACGGTGCCGTCCGCGCCAATGAGCACGTTGCCCGGCGACACGTCGCGGTGGACGAGACCCAGTGGTGCGGCGTGATCGTCGACGAGCTCGTGCGCCTGATGGAGCCCGCGTGCGACATCCCCGACGATCGACAGTGCAACGCCGAGCGGCACGTCGCGGATCCGCGTCGGCTCGTCGGCCTCGACCAGCGATCGTAGCGAGCCGCCGTGGATGTACTCGAGGACAAGGTAGTCGTAACCGTCGTGCTCGCCCGCATCGAGGATCGTCACGAGGTTCGGATGGCGCAGCTTCGTCCCGAGCCGCGCCTCACGCCGTAGCGATGCAGCGACGCGGGCGTCCGCACGGAGGTGCTCGAGCGGCCGCTTGATCACGACGTGGCGCTGGAAGCCGTACGCGCGATGCAGCCGTGCGAGATCGACGCGCGCCGATCCACCCGCGCCGATCGCCTTCACGATCTCGTACGGTCCGACGAGCTCCGCGCCCGGAGCGGTCCGCGGCCTCATGCGATCGCCTCCGCCGCTGCCGCTGCACGCACGCGCGGTAACACCGACCGCACGAGCTCGCCGATCGCAGGGCACGCCAGCGTCCAGCCGCGCGCCGCGGCCACGCCATCGATCGCCTCGACGACCGCTCGCGCCGTCGGGTACCGCGCAGCGCGATCGCGAGCCAGCGCGCGCCGCACGATCGCCGCGAGCTCGGGTGGATAGCCCGGGCGGCGCTCCGCCGGATCCGGAATCTCGCCGGCGAGGATCCGCTTCATCGCCGTCGGATCACCCGTCGCCGAGTAGAGCCGCGTTCGCGTCGTCACCTCGAACAGCACGACGCCGAGGCCGAACACATCCGCGCGGCGATCGAGCTGCTCGCCGAGGATCTGCTCCGGCGCCATGTACGCGGCCTTGCCTTTGATCGTTCCAGACACCGTGTGATAGCTGCGCTGCCGCGTGTGCGCGATGCCGAAGTCCGAGAGCTTGACCTCGCCGTACGTACCGAGCAGCACGTTACTCGGCGTGACGTCGCGATGCACGAGGCCAAGCAGCACGCCGTCGGCTCCCGTCGCCTCGTGCGCTGCATCGAGGCCCGTGGCGAGCTCGGTGATGATCGCGAGCGCCACGTCGTAGCGGAGCGGCGCGCGGTGATGCCGGAGCAGCTGCCGGAGATCGCAACCATCGACGAGCTCGGTGACGAGGAACGCGCCGCCGTCGAACCGATCGAAGTCGATGATCTGGAGAATGTTGCGGTGGTGGAGGCTCGCCGCGATCCGCGCCTCGTCGACAAACATCAGCGCGGCGCGCTCGTCGGCGACGAGCTCGGTGCGGATCGTCTTGATCACCACGGAGCGCTCGAAGCCGTGCGCGGCCACGAGCCGGGCGAGATAGACCTCGCCCATCCCGCCCCGCGCGAGCAGGCGATCGACGTCGTAGCGCGCGAATCGCGTCAACACTCGCCGTGGATCATGCCACAGCAAGGGCGTCGTCGATCAGAACCAGTTGATGCCGAGGCCGACGCTCGCGGAGCTGACGTTCACGCCCGCGCGATCGTACGAACCGTTGATGAGGCGGCCCTGGATGTCGACCGAGAACCGCTGCGCAGACAGCACCTCGTAACCAACCGCGCCCATGAGCGCGAGCCCGTTCTCCGGAAGCTGCTCGACCGTGCCGTAGTAGGTGTCATCGACGCGGAGGTTCGCGACACCGATGCCGCCCTTCACCCACAGCTGCGGGGTGATCCAGTACTGCGCGGCGAACATCAGCGTGCTCTGCACGAGTGCTTCGCTGTCGTAGCCGTCGGTCGCGATCGTCTGCACGTTCACCTGGGCCTCGCCCATCAGCGCGAGGCGTGGACCGATGAACCCACCGACGTGCAGCGAACCCACGCCCGCGATCGGGCTGTAGTCGCAGCTTCCGCACTCGACCTTCTCGCCGTTCTCCTTCATGCCGCCGAGCCCGAGGCTGACGCCGTAGATGAGGCGCCCCATTCGGTTGTGGAACCCGCCGGGGAGCGACGTGTTCGCCGGGTTGTTGTAGTAGCCCGGTCCGCCTCCACGTCCGCCGCCTCCACGTCCGCCGTAGTAGTCCGCGGATGCGATGGCAGGCGCGAGCAGGGTGGCGGCGACAACAAGCGACTTGGTTAGCTTCATATTCGGTCTCCCCGGGGTGTTGCCCCGTGACGGGGAATCTTCGCAAGTCCGGGGCCAGTGCGCGAGCTTGCTACCCGACCAGGAAGCACCAGGTTACGTGGTCCGACCACCCGAAACGTGTGCTGGTCAGCCACGTTGTGAACGGCTGTCCATGGTCCGGGCTGTGGCTCGCCTCACGACAGCAGGAGCTTGTCGATCGCGAGCCGGGCCCGCCGAGCGTCCCCATGGAGGGTCACGCACGGGACGTTGCGCGCGGCGAACAGCGACTCGACCCACTCCGGCGAGACCTGCGGCGTCAGCCAGCCGGCGTCGATCAGCGCGGCATCGACGGGCCGAGCCTCGGCGCTCGCGAGCTGTACGAGCGCACCGGGATCGGTGCCGCCGGTGACCGCATAGCCGAGGGCGGCGAGCTGGCTCTGTAGCTCGACGAGCCGCGCCGGGGATGCCCCGACGAGCACGCGACGCTCGGCCCGCTTCTCGATCCGCGCGAGGAACGCGAGCCAGTGCGCACGATCTGCCTCGCCCATGTCGGAGATCTGCAGCCCGAACCCGGCCGCGAGACCCTGCGCGCGCGCCTCGACCTCGGTGATGTGACGAACGACCTTCGCGCGTCCCGCGATC
The DNA here is from genome assembly GCA_031421915.1 of Myxococcales bacterium. Taxonomy (GTDB): domain Bacteria; phylum Myxococcota_A; class Polyangia; order Haliangiales; family Haliangiaceae; genus JABFXX01. The sequence goes on from JANOPP010000330.1 coordinate 13,645, forward strand.
GGTGCCTCGCCATCGTCGAGCACGCTGGAGAAGTTCACGGTGCTCGACAGCGTGAGCGCGTGCGACGGCCGCACAAACATTCCATCGCGGGAGACGTCGAGTGCACTGGCGCGGACCACACCTCGCGACGTGCCGATCCCGACTGGCCACTCCACGGGGAACCGGCGCGTGGTGCGCGGCGGCGGCGGCTTGATCGTCACGTTCGCGGCGCGCGCGGCGGTCAACAGCGACGTGAGCTGGCGCTTCGCGGCATCGTCGAGCTGGAAGTCCACGCTGAATGTCGTGGTGCCCGTGATCGCGGACTCCTCGAGCGACGACACCTTGCCGACCTCGCCGCGAACGAGCGCGCGATGCGTGCCGAACGACAGCGCGATGTCGACATGATCGTTCGTTCGTGGCAGCGCCCCCGACATCAGCGCAGCGCCCTTGAGCGAGAGCGCGCCGATCCGGATCGGAACCCAGCGACCGCTGCGCAGGTAGCGCGCGTAGATGATGCCCGGCGGCGTCGGCCCCGTCCCTACCGACGTGAACGGCTCGGTCGCGGCCTCGCTCGCCGAGCGCGCACGGCGTGCCTGCATCGGCGGCTGCCCCGCCATCGGCGCGGGAGCTGTCGGTGTCTGCGCGCGCGGTACCGCGGCGGCCGCCATCCGATACGCCTCGATCGGCTCCATCTCGACGGTCGGTGCGCGATGCGGACTGTTGCGAGCGATCACGTGCGGAGAGACCGCGCGCTCCTGGCGGGGGAACTCGGTCTGCGTCGCGGCGACGAGATCGTTGCGCGTGCCCTTCGCCGACATCTGCGCGGGCGGGAGATCATCGCGCGTCCCCTTCGCCTTGACGAGCATCACCGGATCCGAGGTGTCACCGCGCGGCAGTCCACGCGCTGCCGGGATCGGGGGCGGACGAACCGGCAGTACCGCGAGAACCACGGGCTTGTTCGCCTTCTGCTCGCGCAGCCGCCGCACGAGCTCGGTCAGCGTGTTGAGCACGCCGCGCTGATCGGTGACGTGGAGCGTGCAGCGCGCGAGGCGCTCGCTCAGGAACCGCTTGCGATCACCGTCGCTGAGCTCGGCGGGCTGGATCATCCCGATCTCTTCGAGCAGCGCGACCTCGACGACGAACTCGAGCTTCGCCTCGCCGATCGCGAGCACGTCGTAGCGCAGCGCGAGCAGCACCTGATCGGTCGTCGGATCGTAGTACGCGGCGACGGTCGCGAGCGGTGGCGCGTCGGGCGTGTCGAGGACGGCGAGAGCGCCGGTCCAGTGACTCAGACGCTGACGAGGCTGATCGATGACGAGGTAGGCCTCGACGAGCGGCGGATAGTCCCGTGGATTCATGCGTGCGCGCGGGGATAGAGCAGCGGAGATGCCACGACCCGCAGATGCAACGCGGCTTACGCCCGGATCCCGATCGTCGAGCGATCGCTGACCCGTGGCCTCGTCGCTGATCGACACGAACGAGGTATTTTTGCCATGGCCTGTGCGGCCTATTCACCACGATCTGCCGCGATTTCTTGCCCAAGTATGTGTGCCTACTAAACTATCAGTTCATGAAATCCGATGCGCGCGGGCTCCCGCTCCTCCCTCTCCGCGACATCATCGTGTTTCCGCACATGGTCGTCCCGCTGTTTGTCGGGCGCGACAAGTCGCTGTCGGCGCTCGAGGAAGCGATGGCCGGCGACAAGCAGCTGCTCCTCGCGGCGCAGCGACGAGCGAAGACCGATGATCCCAACGCGGAGGACATCTTCGCGATCGGCACCGTCGGTCACATCATCCAGCTCCTGAGGTTCCCGAAGGGACCCGTGAAGGTCCTCGTCGAAGGTCGCTCGCGCGCGCGCATCCGCGGCTTCTCGCAGATCGATCCGTTCTTCGTCTGCGACGTCGAGGATGTCGAGGAGCCCGAGGACGACGTCGCCGAGCTCGCGGCGCTGATGCGCTCGGTGCAGGACGTGTTCGAGGACTACGTGAAGCTCAACACGCGCATCCCGCCCGAGATGCTCGTCAGCGTTCGCACCATCGAAGAAGCAGGTCGGCTCGCCGACACGATCGTCGCGCACGTCGCGCTCAAGCTGAAGGACAAGCAGGAGCTGCTCGAGACGTTCTCACCCGCGCGTCGCCTCGAGCGGCTCGGCGAGTTGATGCAGGGCGAGATCGAGATCCGCCAGGTCGAGAAGAAGCTGCGCTCTCGCGTCAAGAAGCAGATGGAGAAGCAGCAGAAGGAGTTCTACCTCAACGAGCAGATGCAGGCGATCCAGAAGGAGCTCGGTGGGGAGCGCGACGAGTTCAAGAACGAGCTGACCGAGCTCGAGCAGAAGATCAAAGCGAAGAAGATGAGCAAGGAGGCAAAGGAGCGCTGCCTCAAGGAGCTCAAGAAGCTGAAGCAGATGTCGCCGATGTCTGCCGAGGCGACGGTCGTCCGCAACTACCTCGACTGGGTCGTCGCGCTGCCGTGGGAGGACAAGACCGAGGACCGCAGCGACATCAACGAGGCGGAAGCGATCCTCGATCGCGAGCACTACGGCCTCAAGAAGGTCAAGGAGCGCATCCTCGAGTACCTCGCCGTGCAGGCACTCGTCCCGCGCCAGCGCGGACCGATCCTGTGCCTCGTCGGACCTCCGGGCGTCGGCAAGACCTCGCTCGCGCGCTCGATCGCTCACGCGACCGGTCGCAAGTTCGTCCGCCAGTCACTCGGCGGCGTGCGCGACGAGGCGGAGATCCGCGGCCACCGCCGCACGTACATCGGTGCGCTGCCCGGCAAGATCATCCAGTCGCTCAAGAAGGTCGGATCGCAGAACCCGGTCTTCCTGCTCGACGAGATCGACAAGATGTCGATGGACTTTCGGGGCGACCCCGCGAGCGCGCTGCTCGAAGTCCTCGACCCCGAGCAGAACAACACGTTCAACGACCACTACCTCGATCTCGACTACGACCTGTCCGACACGATGTTCGTGACGACGGCCAACCAGCAGCACGCGATCCCGCTACCGCTCCAGGATCGCCTCGAGATCATCGAGCTGCCTGGCTACACCGAGTGGGAGAAGCTCGCGATCGCGAAGCAGTACTTGATCCCGAAGCAGGCCGAGGCGAACGGCCTCAAGGATCTCGCGATCACGTGGACCGACGAGGCGATCACCCAGATCATCCATCGCTACACGAAGGAGGCCGGCGTCCGGAACCTCGAGCGCGAGATCGCGACCGTCTGCCGCAAGATCGCCAAGGAGTTCCTCGCCGCCAATCGCACGGTCACCGCGTTCACGGTCTCGCCCGATCGCCTGCCCGGGTGGCTCGGCGTCGAGAAGTACCGCGAGGCGCGCCGGGAGAAGGATGACGAGATCGGGCTCGCGAACGGCCTCGCCGTCACGATGTTCGGCGGCGACCTCCTCACGGCCGAGGTCACGATCGTCCCCGGCAAGGGCAAGCTGACGCTGACCGGCAAGCTCGGTGACGTCATGCAGGAGAGCGCACAGGCAGCGATGAGCTACCTGCGCTCACGCGCCGGCACGTTCGGCCTGTCCAATGACTTCCAGAACAAGATCGACGTGCACGTGCACTTCCCCGAGGGCGCGATTCCCAAGGACGGCCCGAGCGCCGGCATCGTGATGGCGACCGCGATGGCGAGCGCGCTCTTGCGGATCCCGGTCCGGCAGACCGTCGCGATGACGGGTGAAGTGACGCTCCGTGGCCGCGTGCTCCCGATCGGTGGTCTCAAGGAGAAGATCTTGGCAGCTCACCGCGCGGGCATCACGACCGTGCTTATCCCCGACGAGAACACGAAGGACCTGAAGGACATCCCGGAGGCGGTGCTCGCCGAGCTCGCCGTGATCCCCGTGAAGCAGATGGACGAGGTGCTCCGTCACGCCCTCGCCCATCCGCAGCCGGAGGAGTTCCTCCGCGAGCCGTCGAGCGTCGTTGACTGGCGCATCGTCGAGACGATGCCGCCGACCGATCCGCGCGACGCGCACTAGTTCCGATCGACGACGCGCACGACGTACTCCTGGCTCGCGCACGCCGAGTCGACCCGCAGCGACGTCAGCCCGACCTTCTGCGCGACGAGCACGTAGTCGTCCGCGAGGCTGTTGCCGAGGCGATACAGCGGTCGGACCCCGAGCCTCTCGGGTTCGGAGGCGATGAGCTTGCACACCTGCTCGGGGTAGCACGAGTCCCAGCACGCAACGGCGAGGGCGACCCCGACGGAGAGCTCGACGACATACACGTCTCGTTCGCGGTCTGTCTCGATCGAGGCTTTGCTCGCGAACGGAGCGGCGCTCAGATTCACGATCTCGACGGTGTCATCCACTGGCTCGCAGCCCGCCAGCGACGCGAGAGAAATCAGAGTAGCGGTGATCATGATGCGGTTCACGGGAGCACCTCGAGCTGCCAGGAGACATCAAGACCGAGCGCAGCGAATGACACCTTCGCCGTGCCGGCCGAGCGCGCGATCACGCGATACCAGCCGCCGACCGGATCGGGGACGATCGTCACCACGGGTGCAGCGGTGCTGGCGAACACGAGGTCGAAGTTCCCGAGTAACGGCTGGCCCTCAGCGAACGGCTCGACTGCGACGAGGATCTCGTCACCGACGATCAGCTGCGACGCCGGCTGGACGCGCCCGAGCAGATCACCGGCCTCGTCGTAGCGGTTGATCCGCAGCTCGGACGACTGCTGGACGAACACGTGGATCAGGTCGATCACCTCGCCCGCAGGACCGACGAACATCACCGCGCTCATGCCCTCTGCGATCGCCGAGATCTGCGTCGAGGTTGGTGTGGTGAGCACGGCCTGGTTCGCACTCGCAAGCAGCGTCGGCGGCCCCGAGCTTCCCGCCACCTTGTACTCGACGGCGATGTCGAGAGTGCTGCCCTTGGCGATCGGCGCGTTGAGCCCTTGCCCGACGCACGCTTGCGACAGCGCTCCGCATTCCGGTGCTGCTTCGACGCGTCCGAATTCACCGGGCCGACCTCCGAGACCCCCCTCGTCGCCGCACGCGGCTATGACCATGACCAAGCTGATAGCGAGTCGAACCATGGGCGGTCGCACTGCAACGCCGATACCAGGGCAGACGATGCTGTGGTGCGAGCCAGCCGCTCGTCGAGTGCACGATCTCTGCACAGCGCGACAGCGGTGTCGCGGCGAGCAACCGCTCCGGCGGAATCAATCGTTCTCGGCGTCGTCCTCGTCCTCTTCTTCGTCCTCGTCCATCACCTCGCCGTCGTCCTTGATCCGCTTGCCCGCGAAGTTCACGCGGTACTCGCGGACCTCCTCTTTCTTCATTCCCTGGATGACGTAGAGGTCGGTCGTCAGCCGTACATAGGTGACGCTGGTCTTGGGGCCGAACTTGCGGGCCGCCGTGGCGCGCACCCCGGGCGGCGTCTCGTGGGGCTGGACCATGACCCCGACGGTCGTCGGATTGCGCGGCTCGGGGTCGCGACCGCATGCAGCCGAGAGCAAAACGATCAGCACGGCGAGACCGAAGGAGCGCGTCGTCATGCCGAGATGGTCGCTCGGATCACGGCTGTTTGCCACGCGGCAGCGCGATCGTCGCGATGAACCGACCGGTCTCTGCCGCGACACCGATCTCGAGGTCGAGGAGCTCCGCGAGCTTGCGGGACAGGGTCAGCCCGAGGCCCGCGTGAGTGCCAGTTGCGCGCGCCTCGTCGCCGCGCCAGCATCGCTCGAAGACGTGGGCGAGCTGATCTTTCGTCAGCTCACATCCGGTGTTCGAGACCCGCAGCATCGTCGACGACAGCTCGATCTCGACCGTGCCACCGGCATCCGCGTATGTGACCGCGTTGTCCACGACGTTGTCGATGATCACCCGCAGCTTCTCACGGTCGGTACAGACCGTCACGGCGGGCAGCGCCGACGTGACCACGAGCGTGCGCTCCCCGGCACGTGCCGAGTGCTGGGCGAGAACCTCGCGCACGAGCTCGTCGACCTCGACGGGCGCGAACGCCGCGCGGATGGTGCCGGCATCGAGCCGGGACAGCGAGAGCAACGCCTCGACGACGCGCTCGGTCTGCGTGCAGATCGTCAAGCACTCGGCGAGCGAGGAGCGGTACCGCTCCGGTGATCTCTCGCGGTCGAGAGCGACCTCGATCGTGACGCGCAATCCGGCGAGCGGCGTGCGAAGCTCGTGTGCGACCTCGGCGGTGAGCTCTCGCTCTCGACTGAACGCGATCCCGAGGCGTGCGAGCAGCTCGTTCAACCGATCGACCACCGGCCGCAGCTCCTCGGGCGTCGACGCCGTTGCCAGGCGCGCCGCGAGATCACCTTCGCGAACTTCCGCAATTGCCGTGGCGAGCGAGCGAAGCGGCGCGAGGCCGAACCGAACGATCCAGGCGAGCACGAGGAGGCACATGATCGTCCCGCCGATGCCGACCCCGATCAGAACGCGACAGATCCGCGCGGACGCCTCATCGACGTCGGCGAGGCTCCGTGCAACCGCGATCGTCACCGCCTGTCGAGGATGACCTGCGAGCTCCTCCAGTTCGGCCCGTGCGAAGAACCGGAGCGTCACCTGACGCCCGGCAACACCATCGGCGAGCGTCACATCGTCGAGGATCGCGTCACCGGCGCGGTGCACCGCAGCGGGCACGAGATCGCGCCCTCGAAGCGAGCCCGATCGCGCGACGATCCGAGACCGCTCGTCCCAGACCTCGAAGACATCGCCGACCGTCGCCAGCTCCGGCGTGTGGCCGAGCTCGCTCTCGATCTCATCGCGTTCCTGCTCGACGAGCGCGGACAGCGCGCGTGCCTTTGCCACCAGCGCGTCATCGAGCTGCGCGCGCAGCGACGCTCGCGTGAGGACAAGTACGAGCGCACCCGACGCGAGAAACGCGAGCGACACCGCGAGCGCGGTTCCGACAAGCAACCGTCTTCGGATCGAGCCGGTCATGGATTCCCACCGAGGACGTAGCCGTGCCCGCGACGCGTGTGGATCAGCGGCGGCGCCCCGAGCTTCTTGCGCAGATAGCCGACGTAGACATCGACGACGTTCGAGTGTGCGTCGGAGTTGAAGTCGTAGACGTGCTCCCAGATGTCGGTCCGCGTCACGAGCTCGCCTGCGCGCAGTGCGAGGTACTCGAGCAACGCGTACTCGCGGGCCGACAGCGTGATCAGTTCGTCGCCGCGCCGGACGAGACGCTTCGCCGTGTCGACCGCGAGATCATCGATGACGATGGTCGGCGCCCGGGTGTCGTAGCGACGGCGTACGAGCGCACGGACGCGAGCGACGAGCTCCGCGAACGCAAACGGCTTCACGAGGTAGTCATCCGCGCCGAGATCGAGGCCGCGCACGCGATCCTCGACGGTGTCCCGCGCCGTCAGTAACAGCACCGCGACCTGTGAGCCCTTCGCGCGCAGGCGCTTCAAGAGCCCGAGACCGTCGAGCTTGGGCAACATGATATCGAGGACGACGACGTCGTAGGGATTGCTCTCCGCGAGCCACAACCCTTCCTCGCCATCCGCAGCGCTGTCGACCGCGAAGCCGTGCTCGACGAGGCCTTCGGTGACCGCGATGCGGACCGGCGAATAGTCCTCGACCACGAGCGCCCTCATGATCAGTCCTGGTCGCCGTCGCTCTCGTCGTCGTCGTCGTCGTCGTCGTCCTCGCCGTCACCGGCTGCCGGAGCGCCGCTCGCGGTCAACGTCACGTCGCGCTCCTTGCCGTTGATCACGGCCTCAGCCTCGTAGAGCTCGCCCTTCAGCTTGACGTACTTGATCGTCGTTGCCCCCTCGAGCGACTTCGCCGCGGCGACTCGCACGGGCCCCGGAACATCTACCTCGCGCACCTGGATCTCGAGCTCGACCAGCTCGCCGGTCGCTGTCACCTTCGCTTCGCGCTCCAGACCATCCTCCATCCACGCGCCCTCGTAGAGCTCGCGGCCGTGCTCCATCTCGCGAGAGACGTTGATGATCGCGGCAGCTCCGGCCTGGGCGGTGAGCGCCGCCGCGGCGGGAGGCGGGATCGAATCGAGCGTCGGCTCGTGGGTCACTGCACCACCGCAGCTAGCGAGGACACACGTCATGAGGAGGCAACGGAGCAGGGTCATGGAACCATCCTTGCGGTCTGGAGATGATAGGACGATGAGCGCATCACGGCAGCGCAATCGCGGTCAGCAGCCGCGTAGGACTTGCCTGACAGGTGGCCAGGCTCGAAAGGCGTCCTCTCGCTGGTCCGAACGGTATCCGTGTACGTGCCCTGGGGCACGGTGATCGATTCATCGACCGCGATGATGTTGGCGTAGTCCTCCGCCACGCCCGGCGCCCGCTCCAGCGCATGATATGTGCCCGCGACTGGCTCGGGTGGCATCTGGATCCCGGGCAGAAACCCACCGTCGTGCGCGACGACGACACCGCTTTCATATGCTGAGAACAGGAGGAGGAGCGTGGCGGTCAGGGGCGTAGGTTCCATGAGCCCATGCTGCCTATCCGAACATGAGAAGGAGATGAGCCCCCGCTCCGTATCTGTTTGCGGGTAGGCTTGACACCGCCCGCGTGGCCGACTATCTACCTTCACCTCGGATGCGGGCGAATAGCTCAGCGGAAGAGCGTCGCCCTTACAAGGCGGTGGCCGCAGGTTCGAATCCTGCTTCGCCCAC
>JANOPP010000331.1:0-21013 GCA_031421915.1 Myxococcales bacterium
GTTCACCGTCAAGGCCGCCGTCAAGCCGTCCGAGAACACCACCGACGTGCCCACGGATCTCGGTCCGATGGCGATGACGGCGTACACGTTCCAGGAAGGCGACCAGGCCAAGGCTCACGCCGTCATGACGACGAAGCTGCCGGACAGCGTGAAGGGGGCCGACAAGAAGAAGATGCTGCGTGACGCGCGCGACGGCATGGTCAACAAGTACGGCGCCAAGATGGACAAGGACGACGAGATCAAGATTGGCGACACCGAAGCGCTGGACTTCGCGGCACACGGCGAGCACGCCCAGCTCGGCAAGTTCTACGTTCGCGGCCGCGTCGCCATCAAGAACCACACGCTGTTCCAGGTGATGTCGCTCGGACAGGGCCACACACAGCAGCCAGACTCGACCGCCTTCGTGGAGAGCTTCCTTCTCAAGTGAGCTAGCGCGCGGTCGCCGCGCGCACCTCCAAGGTGACGTGCAGGGCGTCGTCGAGCTCGCCAAGCTCGCTAAACTCCCAAGCCTGAGTCCGCAGCCCGCTGTAATGCGTGGCGCATGCGGTTCGGGGCGGCAGCCCTGAATTCCAGGACTTGGATACCGTACAGTTGACATAATACCGATTCTGCGACGTGACTCCAGTGCCGATGGAGGGACCTGCTCCACGGCCTTCACCGCCAACGCATCGCGCCGGTTTAGCCGCTACTGGGCGTGCTTGCCGAGGCGATGCCCGGGCCGCTACTGGGCGTGCTTGCCGAGGCGATTCCCGAGCCGGGAGATCTCCTCGGCCGTCAGGCCGCTCGACGCTTCGATCGTGACGCTCGCCGCGCGTCCGGTCCCGATCTCGGCGGCCGTGATCTCGAGGATCCCGTCGGCGTCCATCGTGAAGCTGACCTCGACCTTGGTGGCGCCACGCTGCGCAGCCTTGAGATCGCCGAGCACGAACCGGCCGAGGCGCCGGTTGCGGGACGCGAGCTCGTGCTCGCCCTGATAGATCTCGATGGCGACGAACGTCTGGTTGTCCTCGGTCGTCGCGAAGACCTTCTTGGCGCGGGTCGGAATGCTGGTGTTCGCCGAGATCACGACGGACATCTTGTCCCCTGCCACCTTCACACCCATGTTGTGCGGCGTGACGTCGAGCAGCACGACCTCTTGCAGCTCTCCGCCCATGATCCCCGAGTGAACGGCCGCCCCCATCGCGACGATCTCGTCGGGATTGACGCCTTTGCTCGGCTGCTTGCCGAAGATCGAAACGGCGCGCTCCTGGACGGCCGGCATCCGGGTCATGCCGCCGACGAGCAGGACCTGATCGATGTCCTGCGGCGTGCAGTGCGCGTCGGTCAGCGCCTTCTGGCACGGCGCATCGAGGCGATTGAGGAGCTTCTTGCACGCGCGCTCGAGCTGACCGCGCTCGATCTCGCGCATGAGGTGGATCGGGCCGGTCGTGCCCGCCGCGATGAACGGAAGATTGACGTCGGTGGTCATCGCGCTCGACAGCTCGATCTTCGCGCGCTCCCCTGCCTCCTTGAGCCGCTGGAGAGCGACGGAGTCGGTGCGCAGGTTCATGCCGTGCTCCGCCTGGAAGTCGTCGGCGAGCAGATCGATGATCACGCGGTCGAAGTCGTCGCCGCCGAGCGTGGTGTCACCGTGCGTCGCGAGGACCTCGAACACGCCATTCTCGATCGCGAGGATCGAGATATCGAACGTGCCGCCACCGAGGTCGAACACCGCGAGGCGCTGGTTGTGCTGGTGCTGCGCGCCATAGGCGAGCGCGGCGGCGGTCGGCTCGTTGAGGATCGCGCGGATCGTCAGGCCCGCGATCGCGCCGGCGTCCTTGGTTGCCTGGCGCTGGACGTCGTCGAAGTACGCGGGCACGGTGACGACGGCCTCGCTGATCGTCTCGCCGAGGTAGTCTTCGGCGACGCGCTTCATCTTCGCGAGCACGTGCGCCGAGATCTCCTGCGGTGACCGCGGCGTGCCGGCGATATCGACCCAGGCGTCACCGTTCTTCGCGGCGACGATGCCGTACGGCAGGCGCTGCGCGATGTCCTGGATGTCGCGCTCTTGCGCCTTGCGGCCGATCAGGCGCTTGGCACCGAACACGGTGCGCTGTGGGTTCGTGACCATCTGCCGCTTGCTCGCGGCTCCGACGACGACGTCGCCGTCGGCGTTCCACGAGACCATCGAGGGCGTGGTCCGGCCGCCCTCTTGATTGTGGATCACCGTGGCTTCGCCACCCTCGAGAACCGCCACACACGAGTTGGTGGTTCCCAGATCGATCCCGATCACGCGGCCCATCGCTGATGGCGAGTATACCTACTTCCGCTTGCTGAGTAGCTCGCTGAGCGCCGTGTTGGCGAGCTGCAGCTCTCGATCGAGATCGAGCGCGTCCAGGAGCTCGAGCCGAGCCTCGTCGCGGCGTCCGGCGAGCTGCGCCTCGCGGCCCTTCGCGTAGTGGATCATCGCCTGATGCTTCGGGCTCGGGTTGCGCGCGACGAGCGCCTCGAGGCGCATCCGCGCATCGGTCAGGCGGTCCTGGACCAGGAGCTCGTGGATCGCAGCCACCTCGCCGTCGGCACCGCCTGCGCTGGTGCCCGTCGCGGGACGCGCGACCGCTGCGAACCGAGCGCTCGACGTCGCCGGTGTCTGTCCGCTGGCGGGCGGGGGCGACGAGGACGGCATCCGGCTCGGGGGGCGCGCCGGATCGCTGGGATTGCCCATCGGCCGCATTGGCTGGGTGGTCTGTGCACCCGGCCGAGCGACCGGAGTGCTGCCCGTGGTCGTGCGCGCAGTCGTCGGCGCTGGCATTGGCGAGCGGACCACCTGCCCCTGGGTCCCGGTTCGTGGTGGTGCTGCGGACGCCGACGCGGTGGCTGCCGGTGGCGCCGGGCGCACGACGGGAATCGCTCCGGTCGGTGTGCGCCCACCGGGAACGGGTGCGCCCGTCGTGGGCTGCTTGACGGTGGGAAGGACCGCGGTCGTTCGCGCGGCCACCTTGACCTGCGCGCGGGTGAGCTGATCGTGCGCACCGCGCAGCCCGAGGAACACCTCGTTGGACAGGCGCTGGACGTCGGACGACATCCGGGCGAAGCGCGCCGGATGGTAGATCTTGGTCAGTGCGAGAAACGCGGTGCGAACCGCGCCCGGATCGCTGTTCGTGAGGCCGAGCGCCTCGAACGGGTCACGACTCAGACGCTCCTGCATCGCGAGCAGGAGCTGTCGTGCCTGGACCTCCTCGTGACCCACCGGCACTGATCGTATCCACTTCCACGGACCGGCGCCATCCCGTGATCAGGGAGGCGGACCAGTTACTTCTTGCGCTGCTTGGTCTGGACCTGCGCGGGGACCTTGGGAGCCACCTGCGAGTCGCCCTTGGCGTCCGATAGATTCTGCCCTTGCGGGATCGGCTGTTGCGGCGGGGCCGATTTCTGTTGTGGCGGCGCGGCGTTCTGCTGCGCCGGTGGCTCGTCCACCTGCTGCTGCATCTCCCCGGGCGCGTTCTGCGTCCCCGGGCTGCCGACCACGTTCATCGGAGCCGGATCGAGGAACTTGGTCTTGGCGTTGGCGGTCGGCTTGCCCTTCGGCGGCGGCTTGCCCGGCACCTTCGTGGGTGGCCGCTTCTCGTCGTTCGGGAGCCCTGCGGGCGGCAGCGTCACGCGATCCGTCGCCGATCGGACATCGACACGCGTCAGCGACTCGGGCGGAGCGAACGAGGCCGACTTCTTCACGCACTTGCCGTGGACCAGATCGTGAATCACGACCTGGCGCCGCAGCACGAGCGTCTGCGCCTCGGGATCGAACGTGTAGACCAGATCCTGCGGGATGTGGCAGCTCGGCTCGTTCGGTGCTTCCTCGTCGATCATCACCTCGGTTGTCTTGAACTCGGCACCGCGATCCGCCGCGAGGAACGAGTAGTGCCGGTAGAACTCGCGCTCGCCGGTGACCGTCTTCAGCTTGGATACGACGATGCGATCGTCGTCGGTTCGATTGAACGAGCGCAGCTCGCCGCTCGGGAGCGCCCACACCCCCTCGAAGCCATTCACGGGGGCGAGCCGGAACGCCGGGATCAGGAAGTCTTCCTTCGGGACTGTCATCGAGTGGGTCACCGTCGCGTAGCCGGGCTTGCGGACGCGGAACGCCAGCGTCGTCCCTGGCTCGACATCGATGTGCGTCGCCGTCATGCCGATCAGCGAATCGTCGTCGCGCAGCACCTCCGCTTGCTGCGGGTCCGAGTAGATCTCGATCCGCACGCGGCCCTCCTGCGGCGCGGCGGACGGACGATGTTCGCCCGAGTCGTCCGCGTTGCTCCTGCTTCCACCGCGCACGAGCAGCACGCCGCCGATCGACAGCCCGAGGACGGCGGCACCGGCAACCGCCGGTAGCCACGAACGCGGTCCGGCCGGAGCTCCACGCGCCTTGCGTCCCGACTTCCCGGCCGCGGCGCGCAGCGCCTCGACCATCTCGGTCGCCGTCGGGAACCGTGCTGTCGGATCCTTGGCCATCGCGCGCGAGACCACCGGATCGAATGTCGAGCGCGCATGGATCGCGCCGCGTGTCGACAGCGCCGGAACCTTGGCGCGGAAGTGCTGCTCCATCATCTGCGGCAGGCTGTTCGCCTGGAACGGCAGGCTTCCACTCAAGAGCTCGAACGCCATCACTCCGAGCGAGTAGCGATCCGATGCGGGCCCTGCCCCGTCGGCGCTCCACTGCTCGGGAGCCATGTAGCCCGGCGTGCCGAGCCAGCTGCCCTGCCCCGTGAGCATCGACGCGGGCGCGACGGCATCGGCCGGCGTGAGCAGCTTCGCGAGCCCGAAGTCGAGGACGTACACCTTCGGCGGCGTCGCGCTGGAGAGCATCACGTTGTCGGGCTTGAGATCGCGATGGACGACGCCGCGCTTGTGCGCTGCATCGAGCGCATCCGCGATCGCCGCGAGGACATCGAGCGCCGTGTCGACATCGAGCGGTCCGTCCGAGAGCGCCTTGCGCAGCGACTTTCCGTCGACCAGATCCATCACGAGGTAGAGGCGACCGTCCTCGAGACGACCGAACGAGAAGATGTCGATCACGTTCGGGTGATCGACCTGATTGACCGCGCGCGCCTCGCGCTTGAACCGCTCTGCACCATCGGGCGACGACCCGACCTCGCGCTTGAGCACCTTGATCGCGACCTTCTTGCCGATCACCGGATGGATGCCGGCGTACACCTCGCCCATCGCGCCCGCACCGAGGAAGCCCTCGACCAGGTACTCGCCGACCGCCGCGCCGTGTTCGAGCCGCTCTCCACTCCCACCCGGCGTGGAGACCAGGGTCGGACCGTGGGCGAGCGGACTGCTCTCCGCCATGGGCATGATGGTAGCAGCGAGACACAGCCACTGCCCCCCAGGTTTCAACGGGATGCCTGGCCCAGGCTCCTCGATGGTGCGCCCCGGAGCGCTTGTATCCGCCTCGGCCCTGATCCAACATCCCGGACGCATGTCCGTCATCGCGCCTGCGCCGGAGGTCCGCCTGCACTACCAACCTCGTCGTGAGGAAGTCGCGCGCGATGCGATGGTCGTCGAAGGACACGCGCTCGATCAGGTCACGCTCGGCGGCTACGTGCTCGGCGCGCCGCTCGGCACCGCGCCCGTCGTGATCATCGTCGGCGGCATCACCGCGTCGCCGTTCCCGTTCGGCGACGCCGCGAGCGGCGCAGAGCCATGGTGGCCGTCGCTCCACGGCAGCGAGCTGATCGATCCCGAGAAGGTGACCGTGCTGTGCCCGTGCTGGCCCGGCAACGGCTCGACCTGGAAGGGCTTCGACGAGGGACCGATTCCGACGCTCTCCGCGCTCGGCCTCGCCGATCTGATCGCCGCATGGCTCGACGGCATCGGGTGCATGACACCGGCGACCTTCCTCGGTGCGAGCCTCGGCGGTCTCGTCGGCATCGCGTTCGCGGCGCGCCACCCCGAGCGCTGCGCGAAGCTCGTCACGATCTCGGCAGGCCTGCGTCCTGACGGCTGGGGCACGGCAACGCGCCACCTGCAGCGCGAGCTCGTCAAGGATGGCCTGCGCACCGGCGACGTCGCGACCGGCATGGCGCGCGCGCGGCAGCTCGGGATGCTCACGTATCGGGGGCGCGACGAGCTCGACACGCGGTTCGGCGTCCTCACCACCGAGCTCGCGCACCCACCCGTCGCCGCGTACCTCGAGCACCACGGCCAGCGATTCGCGCAGCGGTTCCCCGTCCGTACGTTCCTCCTCCTCAGCGAAGCGATCGATCGCTGCCGGTTCGGCAGCACCCGCGAAGCGGTCCGCGAGGCGCTCGGCTGCGTCACAGCGGACGTCATCGTCGTCGGTGTTCCCGGAGACCTGCTGTTCCCCTACCCGCTTCAGAACGAGCTGTACCGCGAGCTGCAGGCAGTCGGTGCGACGTGCTCGCTGTGGAAGCTCGACTCCGAGTTCGGCCACGACGCGTTCCTCGCGGATCAGGACAAGCTCGCGATCATGCTCCGCGACGCCGGCGTGTTCGCCACGTCCGTTCCGCGCGCGCGGTTCGAAGGACTCGGTGCGCGCCCCGTCCGCGAGATCCGGTTCGGCATGATCGGCTGCGGCGTCGTCGGTGGTGGTGTCCTCGAGCTCCTCGCGAAGCAGGCGACCGACATGGCCCTGCGCTATGCGGTCCGCTTCACGATCACCCGCATCGCCGTCCGCGATGCGACCAAGGTCCGCCATCCGCTCGCCGCGGGCATCCCGGTCACCACGAACGCGATCGAGCTCGTCGGCGATCCCGAGGTCGACGTGATCGTCGAAGTCGCCGGTGGTCTCGCCCTCGAGCCGGTCGTCACCGCCGCGCTCGCCGCGGGCAAGCCGGTCGTCACCGCGAACAAGGCGCTGCTCGCGCGCAAGCTCGCCGAGCTCGGCGTCCTTGCACAGCGCACCGAGACGCCGCTGCTCTGCGAGGCCGCGGCGGCCGCGGCGCTGCCGATCATCCGTCACCTGTCCCATCGCGCCGACGAGATCGACAGCCTGATGGCGATCGTCAACGGCACCTGCAACTACATCCTCACGCGCATGGAGCAGGACGAGCTGCCGCTCGATCGCGCGATCGCCGAGGCGCAGGCCAAGGGCTTCGCCGAGGCCGATCCGTCCGCGGACCTCCTCGGTCACGACGCCGCCGCGAAGCTGTCGATCCTCGCGTACCGCGCGTTCGGAGCGTGGATGCCGCCCGACGCCCTGTCCGTTCGCGGCATCGGCGAGCTGCGGCCCGCCGACTGTGATCTCGCCGAGGCGATGGGCTTCCGGATCCGCTTGATCGCGCACGCCGCGCGCTGCGCCGGAGGCGGGCTGATCGCGGCTGTCGAGCCCGTGCTCCTGCCCGACTGGCACCTGCTCGCGTCCGTCGAGGAGGAGTACAACGCGGTCTACCTCAAGTGCGCCGCCTCCGGCGACCTCAGCTTGTTCGGCAAGGGCGCCGGAGCACTCCCCACCGCGACCGCCGTCCTCGGTGACTTGATCGATCTCGCGCAGGACAACTCCGTGCAGTGGCCCGAGCCGCGCCGCCTCGAACCGACCCCGCAGCCTGCGCGCCGGCACTACCTGCGCGTCACCGCCGAGCCGCACCCGGGCCTGCAGCGCAAGCTCGACAGCCTCGTGCGCCGCGCCGGTCTGTCCGTACAGAACCACGCAACGCGCGGCGAGCCGCTCGTCACGCACCATGGCTTCGTGATCTCCGCGTGCGATGACGCGCAGATCGCGACGCTCGTCGCGCAGCTCGGCGAGCTTGGCCGCGTCGAGCAGACGCTGTGGCTCGGGGTCGTCGAGTGACCGACCGCCCATCACGAACCGCGATGGGCGCCGCGACGCGCGAGCTCCACGACGCTCTCGACACCCGCGCCCGCACCGACGGAACCGCGTGGCTCCACCCCGAGCACCGCACGATCCAGCGCGACCTCCTCGGCTCCCCCAACGTCGTCGCATGGCAGGAGGCCAAGGCCGGCTTCATGATCGCGGGCGACGGCGCGTGGTCCGAGCTGCCGCACCTCTACGCACGCTACGGTACCCCCGGCACCGCCATCCTGATCGCCGCGCTGCGGGCCCTGGAGCACGCACGCTGCGCGGTCGTCACCGATTGCGGCATGCAGGCGGCGGCGCTCGTGTGCGACGCCGTGATGACGGCCGGTTCGCACGCCGTGGTGATGCGGCAGGTCTACAACAAGACCAAGACGTACTTCGAGTGGAGCGCGAAGCGCGTCGGCGCCACGATCTCGTTCGTCGACGACGGTGACCTCGTGGGCCTCGCGGCCGCGATCACGCAGGCGACGAAGTTCGTGTTCGCCGAGACGTTCACCAATCCGCTGATGCGCGCGCAGGACGTCTCTGCGCTTTCAGCCGCGATCGCCGCGTCACCCTCCCCGCGGGCGCACCTCGTGCTCGACGGGACGATCGCGACACCGTGGGCATTCACCACGCCGCTGCTCGCACGGGGCGCGACGATCGTCATCGGCTCACTCACCAAGGCCCTCGGCGGCCAGGATCTCGCGCTCGGCGGCTACATCGCCACCAACGACGCGGAGGTCGGCAACGCGCTCATGGACTTGATCGCGATGCGCGGCGGGATCCTCGACGACGAGCGCGCTCGGCGGATCGCTGCGGGCCTCGCCGCCGCGAACGCCGCGCACGCGCGTCGCTGCGCCACCGCGTCGACGGTCGCCGCGTTCCTCGCGACGCACCCGCGGATCGAGCGCGTGTTCCACCCGTCCCGTCCCGATCACCCCGACGCCGCCGCGATCGCGCGCGACTACCTGCGCCATGGCTCGATCGTCGCGTTCCGCGTCGCCGGCGCTGACGAGCTTCGCCATCGCCACATCGCCGATGTCCTCGTCTCGTGCGGCGTGCTGCGCTACGCGCTGTCGTTCGATGGGCTCGTTACCAAGGTCAACCACCACAAGACGGTCTCGGAGTACTTCACGCCCAAGGATCAGGTCGAGCGGCTCGGCATCGACCGGCTGATCCGCATCGGCATCGGCGCCGAGGAACCACAGGATCTGATCGCGTGCCTCGCGTGGACCCTCGACAACGAGGAGCGCGTGACGACCGCAGAGCTCGACGCCTGGCGCGCCGCCCGCGCGACCGAGCTCGGCATCACGGGCTGATCGTCACCGCCTGCACGTGATCGTGGTTCTCGATCAGGCGGTTGGAAACCCCACCACAGTCGATCCCGCGAAAGTCGGCGCCATTGGTCGCGAACCGCATCTCGTACGGTCCCGCTCCGAGAGTGGCCGGCACGGTGAACGACAGGAGGTCGCCGCTCTGCGAGACCGCCTCCGCGGGCACGGACCTGCCGCCGAAGAACGTCACGAACCCCTCGGCATGTAAGAGGTCGCTCATCGGACTCCAGCGCAGTGTGACGCGTTGCCCGGGCGAGAATGTCCACGGTCCCGCGGGGACGGGCGCGACGCTGCGAGCGAGCAGCGCATCCTCGAAGTCGCACCGGATCGTGAGCGAGGGGTCGCTCAGCTCGAGGACCGCGGCGCCGAGCTGCGGACGGTCCTCGGTGTACAGCCTCGGAACGACACAGTTGGGTTCCAAGCCGCCCGAGTCGTCGGTGCCGACACCGCGAGGCTCCCCGCGCTCGTCGATCGGTAGTTCGACGCCGGAGACTCGACCGATGAAGTCGTCGCTCAGCATCGCGCAGTCACCGAACCGGAACGCGTCGTACTGAAGGTCGACGGACAACGACGGCTTCGCGAACCCGACGAAGATCTCGATGCGCGGTTGCATCTCGGCGAGCGTCGCGACGCGCGCGCCGTCGTCGATACACCCACTGGCGACGAGCACGGGAAGGATCAGGACGCGCATGTCAGCTATGCCCCCAGGAACCGGTTGGGAACGCCACCGCAGTCGAGCGCTTCGAGCGGCACGAGGGCCGCGCTCGGCAGCAGCACATCGCCGAGGTTGCAACGGATCGTGAGCGACGGGTCGCTCAACTCGAAGATCGCGTCGGCTGTTTCGGGTCGAATCCACAGCCACATGTGCACGGGCGAACAGTCGTAGACCGAGTCCATCGACAGACCGACGCCGCCACGATCCGTGATCGGGACGTCGACACCCGCGACGCGCGCTGTGAGCTGCTTGCCGAGGACCGGACAGTGGTCGGCGGGCTGCTCGTAGCTGAGCTCGACCGAGAAGGACGGCCCGGCGAGCGAGATCACGAGGCTTGGCGACTCCAGCTCGGCGAGCATCGCGATCTTCTCGTCGGTGTCGACGCAGCCGGCGACAACGAGCATGGCGAGAACTGGCAAACGCATGTCGCGGCGTACCAAAGCAAGAGCAAGGCCACACGGGCGTCGACGTGCGCACGCGCGCTTACACCGCGCGAGCGATGGAATTCAGACACGGCGTATGGCGCAGCTGTCAGCGTGACTGCCAGGAACGGATGGTCCGACCGCGACTACGGGGCGAGACGTTCGATCGCCGCGCGGGCTTCCGTGGCGCGGGTCGTCGCCGGGAACCGGGACAGGAGCTCGCGGTAGCGGCGCACCGCGCCGGCCGTGTCGCCCACACGCTCGCTCGCGATCGCGCTCCAGTAGGCCGCGTCCTCGGCGACCGTTGCATCGGTCGCGCGATCGAACGCCTCGATCGCGGCCGCATTGTCACCCGCGCGCAGCGCGGTCCAGCCGGTGCGGAACGCCGCGAGCGCGTCGTCGCGCGAGACATCGCGCTCCCACACAGTGCCGGCCTCGACGATCACCCGATGACCGTCGACGGTGACCTCGGCAGAGCCCGCGAACACCGCGACGGACGACACGACGCCCTTGATCGCGATGACCTTGAACCGTGCCTTCGTTGCGGCGATCGAGGTTGTCCCGTTCACGATCTCGACGGGCCGCGACCCCGTCGAGTCGACGGTGAGCTCGCCGCCGCGGAGGCGAACGACGTCGCGCGACGCGCGTGCACCGCTGGCATCGCGCTCGTAGTCGCCGGAGCCCGCGAGCATTGCGGTCGGCCGCGGCTTCGGCGTCCCGACGCCGGTGGTGATCGATGGTCTGCTCGCTGAACCGGCGAGCGCGGTGCTCGTGCCGTTGGCTCCACTGCCGGCCCCGGCGAGCTCGGTGCTCGTCGCCGCCGCACGATCCGCCGCCGCACGATCCGCATCCGTCATCCGGGGTGCGGCCGCCGACGTCCCGCCCTCGAGGTTGCGGTCTGTGGCGTTGCGGTCGACGGTGAGCGCCGTGCGATCCACGACGTCGCGCTCCGAGCCATCGCGCGCGACGACGAACGCCACGATCGCTGCCGCGGCTGCGAGGCCGGCAACGACGAGCGCAACCGTGCGGCGGCGCGAGGTGATCGGGGTCGGCACCGGCAGCTCGTCGGCCTTCGCGAGCAGCTCGGCCGCCATCGCGTCGCGGCGCTCGCGGGTCAGCACCGGGATGCGCTCGGCGCCGGCCCGTCGATCCGCGCCCGCCATGACCTCGGCGGCCATCGCCTCGCGGCGCTCCTGCGTGAGCACGATCGGCGGGGCCTTTCGGGCGAGGCTGCGCACGTCCCCCTGGTCGGCGAGCGCATCGAGGCAGGCAGCGCAGTCGGCGGCGTGCGCGAGGACCGCGTCATCCCCTTCCGTTGCGGCGGCAGCGAGCTGTTCCGGTGCGGGGCAGCTCACGGCTCACCTCCGAGCGCGGCGCGCAGTGCCTGGCGGGCATGGAAAACGCGGCGCCACAGCGTGCCCTCGGGAACGCCCAGCGTCGCCGCGGCGTCGGTGCCCTTCTGACCCTCGAGATCGACGAGGACGAGTGCGGCGCGAAGATCCTCGGGGAGCGCGGCGATCGCGTCGGGCAGGCGCGCGACCAGTGCCGGGTCGGCGGCGTTGTACGTCGTCGGCACCTCGGCGGCGACGCGCAGCGCCTGCTTGCGACGGATCTCGCTGCGCGCGTAGTTGCGCACGAGGTTGACGGCGATCCCGAACAGCCAGCTGCGGACCTGACCGCCGCGAAAGTTCACCGCGCTCTGGAACGCGGTCATGAACGTCGCCTGCACGAGATCCTCGACGGCGTCCGGATCGCTGCCGCGCATCCGCGCGACGAACCGGTGGACCGCTTCGACGTGGCGCTCGAACAGCAGCGCCCGCGCCGCTCGATCCGCCGTCGCGCACGCCGCGACCAGACCTTCGTCGGTGAGGTCGTCGACCCGCGCCTCGCGGTGGAGACGGAACAGCTGCCCGACCGGCTTCATGTCAGATCCGGCGGCGCAGCCCGGTGAAGAAGAACACGCGCGTATCGGTGCGCCGGACGTCTGACCCAGCGGTGGTCGGCAACTGCTCGGTGATCACGTGCGAGGTGAGGCCCGCGTTGATGCCCCAGCGATCGCCGAGGCGGAGCGTCGCGAGCAGCGACGCGGTGAGCACCGCGCCACTGCCCGAACCGTAGAACGATTCCATCCCGGTCCCGGCCCCAGGGATTCCGTCGACCTCGCTGTAGACGGCGCCGGCGCCGAGCGCGCCGCGCAACTCCCAGCGGCCGTAGCGCAGTGCGTACGCGCCATAGACCGTGGCAGCGAAGTCATCGGAGCGCAGCTCGCTGGCGTAGCCCATCGAGCTGGACACCCGCATCGAGGTCTCGGTATAGGCGAGCGAGACACCGAGCGTGAGAGCACCACGGCTGATCATGTCGAGCTCGGCGCGCAGACCGCCATCCTGCGAGCGGTCCGTGTCGAACATCGCGCCGACGGTGAGCCAGCGCGGCGGACGCTGCGCCGGTCGCGGCGGAGGCGCGACCTTGACCGCCGACGTCTCCGACGGTGTCGTGTACTGCGGGACGTAGCCGCCAGGAATCGGCGTCGGCGCCGGCGCCGGCGGCGGTGGTGCGACCCAGTCATCGGCGACCCAGCTCGCGACGAGGACGCCCGCGCTCTGCGCATCGGGCACGAGGCGCTCGTGCAGGCGGCCGTCGGGACGTTGCGCGATCAGGTAGTAGCCGCTCTCCGTCGGGATCACACGAAGATCGATCGTGCTCGAGCAGCGCGGCTCCGCGGCGAGCCACTGCTCGATCACGTGGCGCACATCGTCCGGAGCACGAACGAAGCGCACCTCGCACGCACTGCCGACGCTCGTCGCCGTCTCGGCGGCAGCGGGTGAGACAGCGAGTGCGACGAGTGCAGCAGTGGCGAAACGCATGAGGCTCCTCGGTCGGGTCCAGGGAAGAACCGTCGACCGGCGATGGCGTGGGGACCGCAACGTAACCCCACACTAGCCGCCGGTCGACGGAGACCTTCGGCGTGTTGGTAGCCACTGCCCCGGGTTTTCATCGCGGGCTTGTCGCCTTTTTGGTGCGATCTCGCGGGCTCCACACGCCATTGACCCGAACCAGGACCGTCGTCCCGGCCAAACCGTCATCTTCTCGGTTCCTTACACCGAGCTCGATCGACCCCCACGTCAGGGCCTGGTAGCGAACACCGATGCCGATCACGCGCTCGAGCTCGACCCGGTCGGCTTCGAAGCGCGGGACCCACATGACATCGGCCATCAGCGACGACTTGGGGAAGTCGCGCGGCGTCCACTCGAACCCGCCGAGCGGGCGGACCGTGGGTCCCAGCGAGG
Organism: Myxococcales bacterium; assembly: GCA_031421915.1. Taxonomy (GTDB): domain Bacteria; phylum Myxococcota_A; class Polyangia; order Haliangiales; family Haliangiaceae; genus JABFXX01. Next base: position 13,554 of record JANOPP010000331.1, read on the forward strand.
TGTCGTCGTGAAAGCCCGCGTCGAGGGCGGCGACGCCGGCGTGGAGTCGCGTCGGACCGACGACCCAGCTCGCGACCAGGTGGGCCTCGGCCGCGCGGGCCTTGCCAAACGTGTGGCCACGGGCGGCGAACGTCGTGCGCACGCCGAACGCGAGCGCGGGAGCGCCGGTGCCCCATGCCCCCTGACGCACACCGAGCCGGAACCCGGCGCGGCCCATCCAGATCGGATCCGGCCGCGCGGTGCCGCAGGTATCGCAGCCCCGGACGTCGTTCTCGGCGCCGAGGTCGACCGCCGCGAGGCCGCCGAGCCCGAAGCCGAGGTTGATCATGCCGCCGTCACCGAACCGGCCATAGCCGGCCGTGCCGACCGTGGTGCCCGCAGGGGGCAGCCACGCCGTCGGTGCGGTGAGCACGCGGCTCAGCACCGGATCGGCCGCCGACACTCGCGGGGTCGCGAGGACGACGAGCAACATGATCAGGAAGCGCATGGCGGGAAGGGAATGATCGGATCGGGAACGAGCGACTACTTCAGGCTATCGACGGCGCGGCGGAGTGCCCACGACGTGAACGTCACCTGACCGAAGATCTGCGCATCGAGCAAGTTCGCCGTCCCGATATCGGGGACGCGCACGCCAGACTCGAGGTTCATGAAGTCGGCGACGCGATAGCGCACGCCCCACGACAGCGTCGGGCGAAGCTTGATCTTGTCCTCGTTGAGCGCGCACCGGTAACAGAACTCCGGAGACCAGCCGAGATCGACGAGGATCTGCGAGCGCGGCAGCGGTCGAACCTCGATGCCGCCGAACGCGCGGATCTGGTTCGTGACGTCGCCGTCGTGGAACGCGAACTCGGAGCGCTCGGTCGCGCCATCGCTGAGAAAGCCCGCCACCGACGCATCCCAGAACGCCGCGCCGGCGTGGATCGCGAAGTTCTTACCGAGGTGCTTGCTGGCGACCAGCGTCAGCTCGGCGATCCGCGTCTTGTAGCCGTCGTGGTTGCGCTCGAACGACTTGCGGAAGCCGAGCGTCATGCCCGGCATGCCCTCGAACAACCGGTTCTCGCTGACACCAAGTCGGAACGACGCGGTGACGTACGGCTGGATCCGCGATGCACTGCGATCTCCATCGTCATTGCGCTCGCGGACCGCGTCGGTCGTCGCGAGACCAAACTCGGCGACGTCACCGAGACCGACGCGCGTATCTGACGTCACGCCACCGCCGGTGTCGATCGACGTGCGCGAGTACAGCACCGCGGCGGGCAACAGCCAGCCGGTCGGTGTCGTCAGGATCTCGGGCATCCCGATCGGGCCGCGCGGGATCGCCTTGCGCTTCGGTAGCTCGGGGATCGCAGGCGTCGGTGCGTACGGATCGGGGCCGATGTCGCCGCCCGTGATCGGCGGATCGATCGGCGGCGGCGGTTGCGGCGCTCCATCGCTGCCGATCTGCGCGCCGCTTCCACCGGCATCACCGCCCGGTTGTGCAGGATCGGTGGGTGGTTGGGCCCACGCGATCGCGGCGGTGAGTAGCACCGTCGTGACGATCATTCCCTGTCGCTTCTTCATGGCTTGTTTCCTTCCGCGCGCCCGCGCGCTAGTCGCAGAACACCCCTGCGGCGCGGCAGGCCAGCGCGCCCCAGGGAACGAACACCTCGGCACCGAGCCGGATGTCCCATTGAACGACTGCGTCGAGCCCATCGGCCGGCGCACTCGTCTTCGCAACTTCGAGCTGATAGCCAATGCTGCCGTCGATGATCAGGGACGGGATCACGGCCCAGCGCAGACCGAGGCGGCCGAGCAGGCCGTAGTCGATCGTCGGATCGTCGCCACTTCCGGGCTCCCACCGGAACTGCGGTGCGAGCGCGATCTCGCCGACGATCTTCGCCGTCGGGTTCATCGCGATCTCGTAGCCAGCGGTCGGCAGCGCGAGCGTGCGCGGCTCGGCCTCGAACGTCTGCGCACCTGACAGCGCGATCTTCGCGCTCGAGATGCGTGTGCCGCCGTGGAGGCGAAGCCACGGCCAGCTGTCGAACCGCAGGCGACCGACGATGTACAGATCCGTCACGGTCTCCGTCACGGTCGTGCCGGCGAAGTACTCCTCGCGCGGAACGCCGAGCCGGAACGCGACCCCGAACGCCGGGATCCACGAGCGATCCGGAAGCGGCACCTTGATCTGCACGCCGACGGCGGGAACCGGCGCGTGCACCGAGTCGATGCTGATCGCGGACGTATGCCGATACTCGAGCTGCGCGATGTCACCAAAGCCGATCGCGAGCGCACCGGCCGACGTGAGCAGGCCCGTCTGCTGGAGCAGGCTGCCGTCGCCCGACAGACTCATCACGTACGCGCCGACGACATCGGCGATCGGCATCGCGAACAACCGCGAGCTCTGGAACGGACCGCGAAAGATCTTGCCCATCGACGCATCGCGCGTGCGCAGCGGGATCCGCGTCCGTGCCGCCTCGATCGGCTCGACACCCGCGGAGCCGGGCTCGACCGCGAGTGTCGGGAGCGCTGCGGGCGCCGGCTCTTCCGTCGCGAGCGTCGGCTCGGTCGTCGGCTCGGTCGGCGGCTCGGTCGGCGGGGCGGCGTCCGGCGCGACCGGCTGCGCGTTCGCGGCGCGCGAGGCGCCTGCGAGAACCAGCAGCACGAGCAGTGGTCGGACCATCTCCTGACGTTGTGCAGCAAGACCACGTGAGGTGGCCACGTGGGTGCCGTGAACTCCGCGTGATCGCCGAACGCTGCCGCACGATCGGTGGCAAGAGCTGGCGCGCCCTGGCGAAGACCCGGGCGTTAGATCGGCGTGAACGATCACGCGAACTGGCAGATTTGGGTACCGTGGTCGCGTGGTGGGCGGAGCCGCGAGCTCGCGAAAAACTGTCGCGCAAGCGCGGCCCCGCGCATGGGGCGGCGCGAGCGAAGAGGAAGCGCGCACGTATCTCCAGGGGCGCCTGAACCTCTACGCGAAGACGATGTTCTGGAGCTTCGTCGTCCTGATGACGTTTCTCGGCGGCGCGTACAAGGTGCTCGATATCGCCGTCAATAACACCGAGCTCGTGTTCGGAGGCGCCGCCGTGCTGCTCGCGATCATGGCCGGCCTGTGGCGGGTCGTCCTCGTGCGCGGCACACCGTCGGTCGAGCGCATCTATCGGCTCGATCTGCTGTTCGCGACTGCGATCGGCCTGTCGTTCGGCGCGAGCGCGTCGCTGCAGAACAATCTGCAGGCCGCCGCGTACACGTCGCTGATCTTCGCGAGCTTCACGGTGTTCACGCGTGCGCTCCTCGTGCCGAGCAGCGCACGCCGCACGGCGATCGTCGCGAGTATCACGTTCGTCCCCGTTGTCGCGGCCAGTGTGTACCTCGGGATGGCGGTCGATCAGGAGCTGCCGCCCGCCGTCTACATCGGCGGTGGTGTCATGTTCTGTGTCCTCGCGATCGTGATCGCGACGAACGGATCGAGAATCATCTACGGTCTGCGCCGCGACGTCGCCGTCGCGATGCAGCTCGGGCAGTACAAGCTGGATCGCCTGATCGGCGAAGGCGGCATCGGCTCGGTCTATCGCGCGAACCACGCCCTGCTCCGCCGCCCCACCGCGATCAAGCTGCTCAAGCCCGATCGCAACCGCCCCGAGGATCTCGACCGCTTCGAGCGCGAGGTCCAGCACATGAGCCAGCTCACCCACCCGAACACGGTCGCGGTCTACGACTACGGTCGCAGCTTCGACGGCGTCTTCTACTACGCGATGGAGTACCTGCCCGGCATCGACCTCCAGGACCTCGTGACGAAGTACGGGCCGCAACCGGCGGGGCGCGTCGTCCACGTGCTCGCGCAGGTCTGCGGCGCGCTCCAGGAAGCCCACGACGCGGGCCTCATCCATCGCGACATCAAGCCGGCCAACATCATCCTGTGCGAGCGCGGCGGTGCGCCCGACGTCGCGAAGGTCGTCGACTTCGGCCTCGTCAAGGAGATCACGCACGAGGCCGGCGCCTCGACGCAGGTCGTGCTCGGCACCCCCGCCTATCTCCCGCCCGAGGCCGTCACCGATCCGGCCAACATCGGGCCTGCGTTCGATCTGTACGCACTCGGCTGCGTCGGGTTCTATCTGCTCACGGGGCAGCGGGTGTTCCAGGGCAAGACCGAGGTCGACCTGTGCCTGCAGCACGTCACGCAGGCGCCACGGCGGCCGTCGACGCTCACGACCACACCGATCCCGACCGAGCTCGAAGACGTGATCCTGCGCTGCCTCGAGAAGACGCCCGGCGCACGCTATTCGTCCGCGACGGCGCTCGCCGAGGCGCTCGCCGAGGTGCCGCGCAGCGCGGACTGGGGCGTGCCCCAGGCGCGCGCGTGGTGGGAGACGTTCCGGGCCAAGGAGCTGAGCGCTGCGGCAACCGACGAGGCGTCGTCGTTCACCGTCACGGTGGATCTGCAGCAACGCGCTGCAGCGACGACCGCCGGCCGCCCGACGACCGTCGCCGGCGAGCTCACGACGTAGGAGAATCCCGCTCGTGAGGATCGCGTGAACGGGGATGCCATCCCGGTAACGAAGCCGTACGTCTTCTGTGACGGCTCATGGCGGCACAACCCAGCACCCGCAGACGGATCGTGGAGCGAGTCGGCTTGATCGCACTGGTCGGGGTTGTCGCGGTCGTGTTCCTGTCGTCGTCGCTGCTCGCCGGCGTGATCGCGGTCATCACGATCGTCGCCGTGCTGCTGGATACCATCGCGCTATCGCGGCTCGAACCGGAGCTCGCGCGGCCCGATCAGACACCCCATCAGATCACCGTCGATCTGAACCGGCGATCGTGACCGTGCTCGCGAGGTAATACCCTCGCCCCGGCGCCACGGCGAGGATCGCCTCGACGCCGAGCTCTGCGAGCTGCACCCGCAGCCGTCGGACAACCTGGCGCACGTTCTCCTCGTTCGCGTACTTCGACTGGAACGGCAGATCGCGGGCGAGCTGCTTGGTCGCGACGCAGCCGCGCACGGCCGACGGCGAGTCCGCTTCCTCCTGCGCGCGGGCACACAGCGCGCGCAGCAGCTGGAACTCGAGGACCGGCAGGCCGCGCTCGGTCCACGCCTCGGTCCCCGCCGCACGTGACAGGAGCGACCCACCCGTCGTGGGATCGCTCGAGCCGACGATGCAGAGCTCCGTCTCGGCATGCTTGGTCACGAACCGGACCAGCCCACCGGCGATGCTCCCGGTCTGCATCGACATCGCGGCCACCGGCTCGTGAATCACCTCGGCGAGAAACCACATCGCGACGTCGCCGACCTTGAGCACCGCGCGCGGTGGCAGCACGACGCGTCCCGCCACCCGCGTACCGTCGACGAACGTGCCGTTCCGGCTCCCGAGATCGCGGACGTTCCAGCCCGTCTCGGTCTTCCGGAGCTCTGCGTGCTCGCGCGACACCGACGCCGCCAGCACGACCAGCTCCCCCTCGTGATTGCGCCCGATCGCCGTCTTCGGTCCGATCGCATGGGCGACGCCGAAGCCGTCGACGACCCAGGCATCGGCCTCGGTCCCCTCGACGTTCGACCGGATATGATCCGGGATCAGGCCCTCGCACGCCGCGACGTCCTGCGCGCATGCCCGGCACAGCGCGCCGACCTCCGTCCCCGCCCCACAGCAAAGGCAACCCATCTCCGCCCATCGAACCACCAACGACCTCGGGAGCGCAAGGCCTCGCCGGGCAGGCACGCCGCCCGTTCGGTGAGTTGACAGATACTGCCACCCCGACGTAGCCAGGGAGTAGATGAGGCGGGTCCTGGTCCTGTTCGCGCACCCCGTGCTCGAGCGGTCGCGCGTCAACCGCCGCCTGCTCGAGTCGATCCGCGATCTCGACGGAGTCACCGTCAACGACCTCTACGAGGAGTACCCGACCCTCGACATCGACGTGAAGCGCGAGCAGGACCTCCTGCTCGCCAACGACGTCATCGTGTTCCAGCACCCGTTCTACTGGTACTCGGTCCCCGCGATCCTCAAGGAGTGGCAGGACCTCGTCCTCGAGCACGGCTGGGCGTACGGCCACGGCGGCACCCACCTGCGCGGCAAGATCACGTTCAACGCGATCACGACCGGTGGCCCGGAGACTGCCTACAAGAAGGGCGGCTACAACCGGTTCACGATCCGCGAGCTGATCGCGCCGTGGGATCAGACCGCGTACCTGTGCGGGATGCGGTTCCTCGCGCCGTTCGCGGTCCACGCGGCCCTCAAGGTGATCCGCGATGAAGATCTCGCGGACTGTCGCGCCGACTACCGCTCCCTGATCCAGGGGCTGCGCGACGAGCGCGTCGACCTCGACCGTGCCGCTGCTGCCGAGAACCTCGCGAGCGAGATCGCCATGCTCATGCCACCGCGGGAGGTCGCATGACCGACAGTGTTCTGTTCCAGGCCTTCATCTACCTCGCCGCCGCCGTCGTGTTCGTGCCGATCGCGAAGCGCCTGGGGCTCGGCGCGGTGCTCGGGTACCTCGTGGGTGGGGTCGTCGTCGGACCGTGGGTCCTCGGGATCGTCGGCACCGAAGGTCACAAGGTCATGCACTTCGCCGAGTTTGGCGTCGTGATGATGTTGTTCGTGGTCGGCCTCGAGCTGCGCCCGGCCCTGCTGTGGCAGCTCCGTCGGCCGATCGTCGGTCTCGGCGGGCTGCAGGTCGCCGTGTGCTCCGCCGCGATCGCCGGAGCCGCGATCCTGTTTGGCGTCGACTGGAAGTCCGCGATCGCCGTCGGCCTCACGTTCGCGATGTCGTCGACCGCGATCGTGCTGTCCTCGCTCGCCGAGCGCGGTCTCCTCAAGACCTCGGGCGGTCAGTCCGCGTTCTCCGTCCTGCTCATGCAGGACATCTCGGTCATCCCGATTCTCGCCGTGTTTCCGATCCTGGGCGTCACCGTCGCGCGCGAGATCACCGATGTCACCACCTCGGCGGGCCGCCCTGCGTGGCTCTCGGGCCTGTTCGTGATCGGCGCAGTCGTCGGCGTCGTCGCGATCGGGCGGTTCGTCGTGCGACCGGTGTTCCAGTTCCTCGCCGGCGCGCGACTCCGCGAGTCGTTCACTGCCGCTGCGCTGATGATCGTGATCGGCATCGCGCTGCTCATGCAGCAGGTCGGGCTCTCCCCTGCCCTCGGCACGTTCCTCGCCGGCGTCGTCCTCGCCGACAGCGAGTATCGCCACGAGCTCGAGACCGATATCGAGCCGTTCAAGGGCCTCCTGCTCGGTTTGTTCTTCATCTCCGTCGGTGCGCAGATCGACTTCGGTCTGATCGGCAGCGAGCCCTTGATGATCGTCGGCATCGTCGTCGGTACGATGGCGCTCAAGCTCGGCGTTCTCTACGTGCTCGGCCGGAGCTTCGGCCTCGATCGCCCAGCGCGCTGGCTGCTCGCGTTCTCGCTGTGCCAGATCGGCGAGTTCGCGTTCGTTCTGCTCTCGTTCGGGGTCCAGAACAACATCTTCACCGCCCAGTTCGCC
>JANOPP010000332.1:0-3744 GCA_031421915.1 Myxococcales bacterium
GGCCAAGACCCGCAAGGGCCTCTACGCGATGGGGCGCCGGACTCACTTCCTGATCGGGGTCGTCTACCTCCTCCTGGGCGGCGCACTGGTCGCCACCTCGTTCGGCTGGAACCCGTTCGGGGACTGGTTCGGACCCAAGACCGAGACGACCGCCACGGACAAGCCGAGCCGCGCCACGCCGATCGCCAAGCCGCCCGCGGCGAAGCCCTAGAGGATCTGCAAGCGGCGGCTGTGCTCGGCCTGTTCGCCGATGTACTCGAGGACGTGCGGGTGGGTCATGATCACCTCGCGGAAATCCTTCGCCGGAAGACACAGCGCGAGGCTCTTGCCCTTGGCGACCACATCGCTACGGAACGTGCCGCCTGCGAGCAGCGCCGTCTCGCCGATCAGATCACCGGGCCCCAGGGTCGCGACCGTCGCACTTCCGCGCCGGACCAGATACTGACCCGCGAGCACGATGTACAGGCCGTCGGGCTTGGTCCCCGCTGACAGGATGACCGTCCCGCTCTCGATCTCGAGGAACTGGAAGCGCGCCGCGAGCTCGTTGCGCTGCTGATCATCGAACGGGCGAAACAGCGGACTCGTCCGCATCCAGCGATCGACGAGCCGCTCGCGCACGAACCGCAGCACCGCGACCAGCACATCGCCGTGATTCGCGAGCACGCGCGATAGCGTGTGGCGATCGATGCGCAAGAGCTCGGACGTCTGCGTCGCCGTCACCGTCGCCGACCGCGGCTGATCCGTCATCAGCGCGACCTCGCCGATGAAGGCACCTGGACCGAGGCGCGCCATCTCGACGAGCGGCGGCCCTTCCGCCTGCACGGCGACCTCACCCTCGACGACCACGTACAGCGCATCGCCCGGATCGCCCTCGTGGAACAGCGCGACGCCGGCCTCGAGCGGCACGAGCGTCAGGTGCTCGACGAGCGACTCCAAAGCCTCCCTCGGCAACCCCGCGAACAGCGGCGTCGCGGCGAGTGCACGCTGCGCGGCAATCCCCGCGGCCCGCGGTTCGGCGAGAGGAACCTCCTCGATGTCCGCGAGATCGAGCTCCGTCAGATCGTCGGGCATCGCCTCGATCTCGGTGCCATCGTCTTCGATCACGACGATCGGGGACGACACGCCGCGATCCGCGAAGTCATTGTCATCGATCGGGATGACGTGAATCCCCTGGCTGTGCTCGCGCGACTGTGCGACCTGCTGGGATAGATTCACTGTCTCGAGCGCAGCGCCCGGCGGCATCTGGATCGGCCGGCTCTTGGTGCGCGGCATTGCGACGGGCGGCGGCGTCGACGGCTTGGGCCGACTGCGCGGCTCGTCGCCGGAGGGGGCGAGCGGCGGTGGAATTGCCGCCTCGGATCCGGTCGCACGGCGGATCGCCTGCACGTTCGGGTTCGTGTGCAGGTTCGGATTGTTCTCGGCGAAGCCCTGCGCTCGCGTCGGGCCCTGCCCGACCTGTTCGTTCATCCGCGCGAGGCGCCCGAGGCTGCCCTCGTGGCGCGGGTCGATCTGGAGGATCAGCTTGCAGACGGCCATCGCCTGCACGAGGAAGCCGTTCTGCGCGTAGCGGTCGGCGCTGCGTTCGTACGCATCGATCGCGCTCTTGTTGTTGCCAAGCCGGCGATAGGTCTCCGCGGAGCGCTTCGGCCACTGCGCATCGCGCGGCTCGACTCGCTCGAGCTCGAGATAGGCGGCGAGCGCGCGCTTGTACTTGCCGTCGGCGGTGGCCGCCGCGGCTTCTTCGCGCAAAGCTCGCCCGTCCTTCGCCATCGAAGCGCGAATATAACAGCGTCCGCGCCGGGCGCGACACGCGCAGAGCTATCTCTCGCCTCCCCGGATATGCGAGCGCATCTGGGTGCCGTAGGCAGTTGCGATTCTCGTGGTGATCGCGCCTGTCGGAACGGCGACACCGTCGATCTTCGTGACGGCGACCACGCCACGGATCGAGCTGGTGACGAACGCCTCGTCGGCACCGCGCAGCTCGTCGAGCGTCAGCCGACGAATTTCTGTGACGATTCCTCGCGTCGCGCACACAGCAAGGACCCGCGCGCGCACGATCCCCGGGAGGACGCCTCCCTCGAGCATGGGGGTCACGACCGTGCCTGCGACCACGGCGAACACGTTCGATGTCGCCCCCTCGACCACGGCACCCGAGTCATCGAGACGGACTCCTTCGTCGGCGCCCGCGGCCCGCGCCAGCTCGCGCGCGATCACGTGATCGAGGTACGCGAGCGTCTTGTGCCCGCGTCCGGCACGTCTCGGCAGCGGCCAGTCGACGACCGCGAGCGAGACTCCGCCCTCGGACGGAGGTGGCAGTGGCTCGACGATGACGATCGTGTGCCCGGCCCGTAGCTCGGCCAGCGGCACCGCGAGCGCCCCCGGGCCCCGGGTGACCACGATCCGGATCCGGTGCTCTCCGCTTCCGGCCGCCCCGATCGCGGCCTGGACCGCATCGGCCAGCGCAGCGCGCGGCATTGCCGCGAGCCCGAGGAACGCGAGCGTCTCGTCCATCCGCTCGAGGTGCTCCCGGAGATCGATGGCAACGCCACCCCACGTCCGCAGCACTTCGAAGCAGCCGTCGCCGTACAAGAGGCCGCGATCGAACACGCTGATCGATGCATGTGCCGGATCGACGAGCACACCATCAATCGAGACGACGACGGTCACCGGGCCTCGCCTGCCTCGCCGAGAACGTCCTGCGCCGCGTGCAGATCGGTCTCCGCGCTCAGCCGCCACAGCTCGCCGTCGGGCGGAGGCTCCGCCGCGAGTGCTGCCTGGTACTCCGCCACGGCGCGCCGGATGTACGAGAGGGCGCGCGCGCGGAGCGTGCGGCGAAGGCCCGCCGACACGGCCGGGTCCATCTCCGGTGGCAGCTCGAACAAGAGGCCGAGTGCGAGGTCGTGATAGAGGCTGCCCGCGCGGTAGTGCGCCGCGACGAGCGCGATGCCGCCGTGCGCCGTGACAGCGCGATACTTCGCCGCGGCGCTCTCGGTCGCGTCCTCCTTCGCCCGGATCGACGACGACAGCTTCGCGAAGATCGGTGCATCCGACGACAGGTACTGCCACCAGCGATACCCCGCGAGCGGCGACGGTTGCCGGCGCAGCTTGTTCACCATCGCGAGCCCGCGCTCGGCCGCGGCGAATTTCTCGGCGACCGCCGGTGTCACGCCCGCGAGTGGCGTCCCGATCTTGGGGCCACGGATGTTGCCGGCGCTGCTCGCCGCGACCGTATCCGCGCGCAGCTGCGCGACGCCCTCGGCGATCACCGTATCGCTCGGCGCGAGCGCGGCCGCGCGCACCACGAGATCGAGCGCGTGCCGATCGCGCCCCGCGCGCGCCTCGATCTGTGCGAGGTGCAACGCCGCGCGTGCCGCGACCGGCGTCGGCGCATCGGCCGCCGCGAGCACACGCTCGAACCCGGCCCGCGCCGCGACCTCGTCGCCGGTCAGCTCCGCGAGCACGGCATCGCCGAATACGGGCGCGACACCGTCGAGCTCGGTGGCCATGCCCTCGGCTGGGTCGGCGGCGGAGCGATCGACGACCGGCGCGGTAGGTGGCGCCGTCCTCGGGGCAACGTCATCGCCGCAGGCTGCGAACAGTAGGCTCGCAACACCGACTACGATCATGGCGACTGTCCGCCAGATCGTGCGCGGAGATGCGCCGACACCCGGGCGTTGCCCACCATGGACAGGCTCGAGTGCCGGCGCGATCACCTCGCCAGCATCACGAGTAGCAACCCCGCGT
>JANOPP010000333.1:0-39776 GCA_031421915.1 Myxococcales bacterium
AGAGCTACGCTCCGACCCATGCGGTCGTCGCGTCCGCCGCGGATTTTCTGCTCGGCCTCGCGCAGCGTCTCGGCGAGCGCACCGTCGAAGGTGCGGCACCTCGCCTGTCGACCGGTGTCATGCGCCACCCGATCGCATCCTCGACGCGCACCGACCGCATCGCCTCGCACGACGCGGTCACGGGCCTCCAGGCCCTGCTCCCCGCCGACACGATCTACACCGTCGACTCCGGCGAGCACTTCCTGTTCGCTGCGCACTACCTTCGCATCGACCACGCCGACTCGTTCCTCGTGATGATCGGCCTCGGCTCGATGGGCCAGTCGATCGGCGGAGCGATCGGCGCGCAACTAGCCCACCCGAAGCGCTCGGTCGCCGCGATCGTCGGCGACGGTTGCTTCGCGATGAACGCCTTCGAGATCGCGACCGCCGTGCAGGAGAACCTCCCGATCCGCGTGTTCGTGTTCAACGACCAGAAGCTCGGCATGGTCGAAGATGGTCACAACACGGTCTACGGCCGCAGGCCGTCGTACTCGACCAACCCGCTCGACGTGTGCCTCGTCGCGCGCGGCCTCGGTGCCGCCACGATGCGCGTCGAGACGCCCGAGCAGCTCGCGGCGGTCTCCGAGCTTCTCGCCTCGCACAACGGCCCCGTGGTCATCGACGTCGCGATCGATGGTGATATCCATCTGCCGAAGATCGACCGCGTCGCCGCGATGAAAGAGCGCCCTGCGAGCAACGCGTTCGGCGTGTCAGTACTGAAGCCCGCTGTCGTGAACTAACGCGTGTGACGGTGAACTTCGTGATCGACCTCGCCGACCCCGAGCTTTACGCCAACGCGTTTCCTCACGACGTGTTTCGAGAGCTACGAATGCACGATCCTGTCTCGTGGCGGCCACAAGACAACGGTCGAGGATACTGGGCGGTAACACGCTACGACGACGTCGTGGCGGTCCTCAAGACACCGACCGTATACTCGGCGTGGAAGGGCGGCGTGCTCCTCGACGATCCGCCTCCGGAGTTTCTTGCGAAGCTCCGCGAGAGCATGATGAATCGCGACCCACCGGATCACACGCGGCTCCGGAAGCTCGTGAACCACGTGTTCAGTCCGAAGCGGATCACGCTGCTCGAGGCTGCGATCGCAAGACACGCATCGGCGCTTGTCGACGGCGTACGCGAGCGCGGTGAGTGTGACTTCGCTGCAGACATCGCCGGCGCGATGCCGCTCTTCGTCATCTGCGAGATCCTGGGCGTGCCACTCGAGGACCGGCAGATGTTGTACGGCTTCACGAATCGGATGTTCAACAGCGAGCTCCAGGATCGAACCGCTGCGCTACAGGACGGCATGGACGCAGCAAACTCGATGCGCGGATACGGTGCGGAGCTCGGCAGGATCAAGAGCGTCACTCCGACTGACGATCTGACGAGTGATCTGCTGGCGGCAGAGATCGACGGACGACGACTCACGGAGGGTGAGTTTCAGGCGTTCTTCATGCTGCTCTTCAACGCTGGCGCAGACACCACGCGCGCGATGCTGTGCCACGGACTCGACCTGCTTCTCGCACATCCAGAGAGCCTCTCGCGTGTCCGCGCGGACCTCGGACTCTTGCCAGGCGCGATCGAGGAGATCTGTCGTTACGAATCCCCTGTGATCCACTTTCGTCGCACGGCGACGGCAGACACCGAGCTGGCTGGCAAGAGAATTACGGAAGGCGACAAGGTCGTCGTGTTCTTCCCGTCTGCAAACCATGACGAGACTGCATTTACTGACCCGTCCAAGTTCGACATTGCTCGCACTCCGAACCATCACCTGAGCTTCGGGCACGGTACGCATTTCTGTCTCGGCGCCCCCCTTGCGCGGCTCGAGAGCAAACACGTATTGCGGGAGTTCCTTGCGCTACCGGAGCTCGAGGCTATCGGCCCAATGGTCCGTGCACGTAGCAACTTCTTGCGCAGCGTGCGGAGTCAGCCCGTTCGGTTTCGAGCGCACAGTCCCACACCCTAGGGGTTCACGAATCCGCCGGACGGTCGACCTATCGTCTGACGGCTCCCAGGGAGATGCCCTAAAGTCATCGTCGAGCTGACAGCATGGTCCCCCCCATCGGCATTCTCGGACTCGGCATGGCGTTGCCTGCCCATATTCGGCGCAACGACTTCTGGGCGCCCGAGGCCCTTGCCGCGTCACCACAAAGCAAGATGCGGATGCCGACCGGTCCGCTGACGCCGGGCATGACCGCGGTGGTGAACGCGATGAAGCAGCTGGCGCGCGACCCGAGCCAGGGCACGGTCCAACGTCACGTTCTGGGCGAGACGGAGACGCTCCTGGACCTCGAGGAGCGCGCTGCGAGGATCGCGATCGAGCGCGCGCACGTCTCGTTCGAGAGCATCGACCTGATCCTCACGAATCGTACGCCCACCGAGCATCAGCTCACGAATGCTGCGTGCGACCTACATCACCGACTTGGACTTCCGGTGAGGTCCTTCGCGTTGCAGGTCGAAGGCGCCCAACACTCGTTCCTCCTGCAGCTCTCGATGGCCCGGGCAATGATCGCCGCAGGCCAGGCGACAACCGCCCTCCTGGTCCAGTCGAGCGCGATCTCTCGTCTGCTCGACTACTCCGACGTGTTCTCGCTCGCGTTCGGCGACGGCGCGACCGCCGCGGTGGTCGGAGGGGTCGAGGCTGGACATGGCCTCCTGGCGACAACGCACTACACCGATGGAGAGAAGCCGCACACGCTGGTTGCGAGCGTGCCAGGGGCATCCTGGTATTCGGAGGGGCGAGCGGTCTTCCACCTGAGAGACCTGGACGGGATGGCAAGCATCATCCTCCGGACGGTGGACCTCACCGCAACGAGCATCGCCGACGCACTCGCAGCCGCAGGAGTCCGACCGGATCAAGTGGACGTCCTTGCAATGCATCAGGGGATGCCGTGGTTGCGCAAGCTCGTCCAGGAGCACACGGGGCTCACACACACGCGCGCAGTCGATACGTTCAGCACCACGGGACATCTGTTCGGTGCGTTCGTGCCGTCGACCCTCGTTGCTGCCGAGCGAGATGGCGTTCTGTCGGATGGTGACGTCGTCGTCATCGCCGGCGGCGGCAATGGCATGACCTATGGCGCCGCCGTGTTGCGATGGGGCCGCGGATGAAGGAGGTCTCCTGCAAAGTCTTTGACGTCTACTGGAAGTTGCTCGAAGAGAAGCAGGTCCCGTTCGAGTCGGTCGTCCGCGGTACGGACGTCACGGTTGCCAAGCTGCGCAACCGCAAGGAGCGCGTTGACTGGGACGACTTCGCGGCGGTCACTCGCAACCTCAGCCCACACTTCACTGACGAGGAGAAGCGGGATCTCGGCCGCACCTATCTCCGTGCTCCTGGGCTCAAGTTCGCGTTCCTGATCGCGCGCCTCGCGATGTCACCACTCGACTTCTATCGCTGGTTCAGCAAGCCGCGCGAGGGCGTTGGCAACCAGATGTTCAACTGCATCACGCCCACCCATCGAGAGATCGGGCCTGAAGAGATCGAGGTTGATCTCACGCTGCCAGACGGGTTCGAGGTGGTCTGGGACTTCTTTCTCATCTCCGCCGGCAACTTCGAGGAGATGCCGCGGCTGCTCGGCTATCCGCGCGCGAGCGTGAGCCTCAGTCGCCTGCCCAACGGCGGGCGGTATCACATCCGATTCTCGTCGGGCACCGCGCTGATCCGACGGATCTGGAGGTTCCTGACCCGCCCATTCGCCGCCCGCGCCGCAGCGCGCGAGCTCCGCGAAGCGCACGAGACCCTGCTCGAGCGCTACGAAGAGCTCGAGTCGGCCCGCATGAAGCTCGACCGCCAGGCCGCCCAGCTGCGGACCGCCCACACGTTGAACGAGCTGGTCCTTCGCGACCTCGATCTCGAGCACACGCTCCAGACGATCGTCAGGGCCCTCGTCGACGAGGCGCAGTTCAGCTGGGCGAAGATCACCCTCGTCGATGGAGGCCTGACGAGTAGTCATGGCCTGGGGACCGACGCGTCGCTTCTGCGACGCTCGCTCGAGACGCGCGGGGGGCAACCATTCGGCGAGGTGGTCGTCGCGCTTGCCGGTGGCGCGAACCCGGCCGAACGCGAAGACCTCCTCGCGTTCATCACACCGACGCTCTCTCTTGCTCTCGAGAACTCCGTCTATCGGTCAGGCCTCGAGAGGTTGGTCGACGTGCGCACGAGCGAGTTGCGTCATGCGCGTGATCAGCTCGAGGGCACCGTCGTCCAGTTGCGCGATGCACAGGGCGCGCGCGAACGATTCTTCGCGAACATCTCCCACGAGATTCGAACGCCCCTCTCGATCATCTTGCTCGCCGCATCGGACATCGAGAAGCGCGCCGGCGCCGCGCTCGACGAGAGGGCCAGATCCGGACTTGGCTCGGTCACCGACTCTGCGCGCAAGCTCGTCCGCCTGGTCGACGAGCTGCTGCTCCTCGCCGCCGGCCAGGAGAACAAGCTGACCACCAAGCCCGAGCCGACCGACCTCGCCGCGCTCGTGCGCAGCCTGTTCGCAGCGTGGCGGCCGGGGGCCGAGGCGGCGGGCCTCGAGCTGTCGTCGACGCTTCCCGACAGGCTGGTCGCGTTCGTCGATCCGGTCGCGCTCGAACGCGTGGTGACGAACCTCGTGTCGAATGCGGTGAAGTACACCCCTCGCGGTGGCCAGGTCGAGATCCGGCTTGGGAGCGATGCCGAGGCGATCACGATCGCCGTGCTCGACACCGGCAAGGGCATCACCGCGGATCTCGCGGCACGCCTGTTCGGTCGGTTCGAGCGCGCCGAGGGCGACGATCGCAAGATCTCGGGCACCGGCCTCGGGCTGGCGCTCGCGAAGCAGCTCGTCGAGGCGCACGGCGCCACGATCGCACACTACCCACGCGCGACCGGTGGCACCGAGATGAGGGTTGTCCTCCCGATCTCGCTGCTCCGTAGTGACAGCAAGGTCGCAGCTCCGACGCTGCGCCTCGTCGATGCGGCGAGGCCCGCGTTGAAGGCTGCTGTGGCCCATGCGGTACCGACCGGGCTCTCGATGGGCACGATCGTGCTTGCCGAGGATGACGTGCGGCTCGCCGACATGATCGCGGAGCTGCTGTCCGAAGACTACACGGTGTACGTCGGCCACGATGGAGAAGAGGCGCTCGAGCTGGTCAAGAAGCACCAACCGCAGCTCCTGATCACCGACGTCGACATGCCGAACATGGACGGCATCGAGCTATCGCGCCGCTTCCGCGAGGTAACGAACGAGCGGCTCGCGCCGATCATCATCCTGTCGGCGATGCTCGATCTCGGAACGAGGCTCGCGGGTCTCGAAGCGGGTGCCGTTGACTACGTGACCAAGCCGTTCGATCCGATCGAGCTCAAGGCGCGCGTGCGTGCGCAGTTCCGCATGCGCGATCTCGCGGCACGTCTATCGCGCGCCGAGCAGCTCGCGAGCCTCGGCGTTTTGACGTCGGGCCTCGCGCACGAGCTGCGCAACCCGGCGAACGGCGTCGTCAACGCGGTCGCACCGCTGCTCATGTTGATGCCAGCCGAGCTCAAGCAGGCCGATCATCCGGTCGCCGAGCTGCTCGATGTGATCTCGAGCTGTGCGACGCAGATCGGCGTGCTCTCGAAGCAGCTGCTCGGCTTCCGGCACGCCGATACCAATCTCGACCTTCGCCCGACGCTGGCCAAGGAGCTCGTCCGGAGGTCGTTGACGCTGTGCCGGAGCGCCGTGGACGGCGTCGACGTCAAGCTCGACATCGAGGAGGGCGTGAGCCTCATGTGCGCACCGCCGCTGATGATGCAGGTCCTGACGAACCTGCTCGAGAACGGCGCTCAGGCTGCAGGGCGCGGTGGATGGATCTCTGTCGCAGCCCGTGTCGCAGGCGGGAGACTCCTTATCGAAGTGACCGACAGTGGCTCCGGCGTGCCCGTCAACGTCCGCGACAAGATCTTCGAGCCCTTCTTCACGACGAAGCCGCAGGGCGTCGGCACCGGACTCGGACTCTCGGTCGCGCGCGAGATCATCACGCGGCACGGCGGCACCATCGCGATCGGTGACCGCGGAGGTCGCCACGTGTTTGTCATAGATTTGCCACACCATTCCGGGCTGGACGCGACTGCCAGTGCGGTGTGAACATCGGTACGAGTGTCGGCGCCAGCTACCACACGTCCGCTGATCGTCTATGTCGATGACGAGCGGGCCAACCGCATCGTCTTCGAACAGTCGATGACGGAGTTCAACATCAAGACGGCGGCCGACGGCGACAAGGCCCTCGAGATCCTCGCCGCACACGATGTCGCCGTGGTCGTGACCGATATGCGGATGCCCGGCATGCAGGGCGACGAGCTGCTGCGCATCGTCAAGGAGCGGCACCCGCAGGTGATCCGGATGGTCGTGACGGCGCACCAGGACGTCGGGCCGATCCTGCGCGCGATCAACGAGGGTCTCGTCGCCCGTTACATCATCAAGCCCTGGGAGCGCACGGAGCTGGTGCAGGTGCTGCAGTGGGCGTGCGAAGCGTGGGCGTTCGGCCGCGACTCTGCCGCGCTCCATCGCCGGCTGATGGAGACCGAGCGCCTCGCCACGCTCGGCAGCATCGCCGGCCTGCTCGTTCATGATCTGCGTCAGCCGTTGATGTCGCAGCTCGCGAACATCGAGGTGCTCGCCGACCTCTCGCAGGACGCACCCTTGCTCGTCGAGGTGATCGAGGCGTCCGACAAGCTCGACAAGGAGACGCGCGAACGCCTCGTGCTGTTCGCCAAGGACCTCGGTCCGATCGCGAGCGACCTCAAGGAAGCGACGATGCATCTGTCGAAGCTGATCAGCGGGCTCCGTGATCTCAGCCGCCCGCGCACCGATGCGAGCGAGGTGATGCCGCTGATCGATCCGCTGCCGATCGTCCGTCACGCGATGGCCGTGTGTCAGGAGCTGACCATGAAGTCGCGGTCGTCGATCGGCTACGACGGCCCACCGAAGCTCCCCCACGTCAGGATCTCGTCGACCGAGCTGATGCAGGTGCTGATCAACGTCGTCGCGAACGGCGCGCAAGCGATCGTCGCCGGCGCGATTCCGAACGGCAAGGTCGAGATCGCGGCGCGCGAGAACGTCGGAATGCTCGAGCTCCGCGTCAAGGACAACGGGATCGGGATGGCGCCCGAGGTGCTGAGCCGCGCGGGAACTCCGTTCTTCACGACCCGCACCGAAGGCACCGGCCTCGGCATCGCGCAGTGCCAGCGGCTCATCGGAACGGCCGGCGGCCGGTTCCTGATCGAGAGCGAGCTCGGCAAAGGCACGACTGTGACGATCACCCTACCGACGACGTAACCGTCCAGCAGCGGGCCTGGACGCTTCCTCGGCCTGCGCTGACTACTTGAGCATCGCGAGCGCCTTGAACACGGCTTCGCGAGTGCGCGCGAAGCCGCCGGTGCGGGCGCCCTCGAGCTTCTTCTTGCCCGTGGCCCCTGCCCGCTTCGCCCCGAGCATGCCGATGCCCATCGCGGCATTGACCTGAACGTTCTCGGCAGGGCTGTCGAACGCGTCGATCAGGATCTCCTGCGCGTCCGGAAGTGCGTTGATCACCTCGAGGATGCGAGTCGCCTGCGTCTCGTCGTCGGTCTCGAGACCCTTGAGCAGGGCGGTGAGCACCTTGGTCTTGCGCGACACGAGGACCGGCTGCACGGCCTTGGTGACCTCAGCGTCTCCCTTGAGCGCGCCGACAAGGTACGCGGCGACTTCCTTGACCGCGTCGTCGCCGAGCTTGTCGACGGCCTGCGCGGCCATGATCCGGACCTTCATGTCGTCGTCACGGAGCAGCACGCCGATCGCCGTCGCAGCACCTGCGGCTGCGGCGCCCATGCTGCCGAGCGCAGTCGCCGAGTTGGCGCGCACGATCGCGCGACCGTCGGTCAGGTAGCCGACGAGATCATCGGGCCGGAGCTTCGCCGGATCGGTGAACGCCTCGGCGCCGAGGAACTGCGTCTCGAAGTTCGCGACCTCGACGGGGCGCGGGCCCGACTGCTTCGGGCCGTCGAGCGTGTCGAGCGCCTTGCGCACGGCCTCACGCGTACGGGCATCGCCACCGGTGCGCGCTCCTTCGAGCTTCTTGCGACCCTTGCCGACTCGGTCGTTGCCGAGCATGCCGAGCCCGAGCGCCGCGTTGACCTGGACGTTGACGGCCGGGCTATCGAACGCCTCGGCGAGGATGTCGGAGGCGTCGGCGCCGAGTGCATTGATCACCTCGCAGATCCGGCGACCGTGGCGCGGATCATCGGTCTCGAGGCCACGCACGAGCGCGCCGATCATCTTGCCCTTGCGCGCCTTGAGGATCGCCGACGTGGCCTCGGCGACCTTGTCGTCCCCATCGCCGAGCGCACCGACGAGATCGCTGGCCGTCTCGACGACGACGGTATCGCCGAGCCGGTCGAGCGCCTGCGCCGTGGCGAGGCGAACACGCGGAGCATCGTCGCGGAGCCGGACACCGAGTGTGCCTGCCGCGCCCACGCCCGCTGGACCGAGCGCCGCGAGCGCCGTCGCTGCATTGGCGCGCACGACATCGCGGCCGTCCATCAGGTACGCGATGAGGTCGGCAGCGCCGACCTTCTCGAGCTCGGCCTTCGCCTTGTCCATGTCCTTCGCATCGAGGAAGCGATCCTCGAAGCCGTCGACGGGGACCGCCTTGGGTCCCGTGGCACCGCGCGGCTCGATCATGTCGAGGGCGCGACGTACGGCCTCGCGCGTTCGCGCATCACCGCCGGTGCGCGCACCGTGGAGCGCTGCCAGACCGACGCTGCCAACCTTGTCGCGCAACAGGCCAAGGCCGAGCGCGGCGTTGACCTGCACGTTGACGGCGGGGCTCTTGAACGCCTCGGTCAGCGTCTCCGCTGCCTTCGGCAGACGACCGATCAGATCGCCGACGCGGAGGCCATGCGCCTCGGCGCCTGCATCGAGTCCCTTGATCAGCGCCTCGCGCGCGGACTCGCCGAGCCCAGCGACCGCCTCGATCACCGCGTCGGTGACCTCTTCTTCGGCGTCACCGAGCGCATTGACGAGGTCGGCAGCCGCGTCGAGAGCGCCACTACCGAGCTTGCCGAGCGCGACCGCCATCTCCTTGCGGACCGCCGGCACGCTGTCCTTCAGGTTGACGCCCATCGCGTTCGCGGCGCGGGCAGCCTTCTCGCCCTTGGTGCCGAGCGCGCGGGCGGCATTGATCTTGACGTGTGCGCGGCCGTCCTGGAGCGCGAACATCATCTCGTCGATGTTGATCGCGTCGCCGTACTCGCGGAGCTCGGAGGCCGAGAGCTTGCGCGCCTCGAAGTCCGGGATGTTCTTGGGCAGGTTGTCGACGGCCGCGACCTTCTCGCGCGCGATCACGGCGAGCATCGCCTGCTTCGCCGCCGTGCGAACGTCGGGCACCGGATCATTGGTCTCGACGGTGGTCAGGAACGCCATCGACGTCTCGATATCGGTCTTGCCGAGGCGAGCGAGCCCACCGATCGCATTGACGCGGATCTGGATCCGCTCGTGACCCGCGGCCTTGATCAGGAACTTGATGCCGGCCTTGCCGATCTTGCGCGCGGCTTCGACGATGCTCTTCATCGCGAGGTCGTTCGGAACATCGAGCGCGAGGATCAGCTCGTCGTCTGCCTTGCCCATCAGCTCGGACAGTGCGGTGTTCACCGTCTCGGTGATCTCCACGTGCGCGCTGCCGAGCGCCTGCACGATCTGCGGGATCAGCGAGCGCGCGGTGACGCCGAGCCGCGCGACCGCCTCGGCAGCCGCGGCAGCCGCGTGCGGGTCGCTGTCGCGCAGCATCGCGACCAGCTCGAACACGGGTTGATTGAGCGCAGCGAGGCCCATCGCCGCGTTGGCGCGGACGACGGCGCGGCCGTCGTTGGCCATGGCCTGCAGCTCTGCAGCATCCAGCTGCGCCGCGAACGGCGCGATCTCCGCGAACTTCAAGCGCCGCTCCTCGAACGGCGGCAGCTTGCCAGGCGCGGCGGCAGCAGCTTTGGGTGCCTCCGCCTTGGGCGCCTTCGCCTCCTCCGGCTTGGCAACTGGCGGCTTCGTCTTCGTGGCTTCCGGTTCGTTGCTCATAGATCCCCCACCGGGATGCGTATCACCGTCGAGGGAGCCCTCGCCACTCGCGGCCCGGCCGGGATCTCACAGGGCGCGGTAATAGACGGCCCGGGAGGTGACGGCGGCGGTTTCGGCGACCTCGACTGCGCGCGCAGCCAGCCGCAGCTCCCACGCACGCACGGCCGCGTCGATGTCCCGCACCTCGGGCTCGGATCCCAGCGTCTCGTGGAGCATCACCTCGCCATCCTCGTCGAGCGCGAGCTCGATCAGGTGTGCCCGCGTGGCGTGGAGCTCGTCGTCCGCGATCTCGAGGTCGACCGCGAACAACCTGGGCTCTGCCAGATGCTTCGCGAGGTCGCCGAGGATCGGGGGATCCACGGTGACCCACATCGTGTCGCCGATCCGATGTACGTGGGCGACCTCGCAATCCGCCTCCCGGGTCGCCAGCTTGAGGAAGCCCGACCGCAGGAGACTGTCGTCGAGCGCGCGCAGGCACACGGTCTTGTCCTGCCACGGCCCGACGATCGCGCTCCCCTCCCACTGTTCGGGCCCGTCCTCGTCGTCGCTGGCGTCCGAGCCCTCGTACTCGTCGAGCAGCACCGCCCTCATGACCGCGACGTCGTCGATCATCTCGAGCAGCCGCTGCGCGGTCACGATCGAGATCGGCAGGGCCGCGACGAGCCCGACCGAGTCATTCGCTG
Organism: Myxococcales bacterium; assembly: GCA_031421915.1. Lineage (GTDB taxonomy): Bacteria > Myxococcota_A > Polyangia > Haliangiales > Haliangiaceae > JABFXX01. The sequence continues at coordinate 10,775 of JANOPP010000333.1, forward strand.
CCTCGAACCGGACGCTCGTCATCTCGCCGTTCTTCTCGAGGAGCCACGCCGCATTCGCCTCGTGCTCGAACGCCGCCGAGACCTCGATCCAGGGCTCGCGCGAGACGTGCGGGTTGGTGATCGAGATCGGGACCTCCTCGCCGGGCCCGAGCACGAGATAGCCGTCGTCCGCGTGGATCTCGGCCTCGTAGCGACCGTCGATGAACGCGGCGACCTCGGCAAACGTCGTGAACCGGATCTTCTCGAGGGTCAGCGCGGTGGCCAGCTCGGTCTGCAGCTCGGCGACCGACCGCGCCTGGTCGACCGAGTAGCGATCGAGCGGCGCGTCGCACGTCAGCTCCAGACCGCTGGCGCTGACGCCTTGCACGAACGTCAGTGTCTCGGGCGGATCGCTGTCGTCCTCGATCTCGAGCGCCCAGTGGCCCGTCGTGGTCGCGGTCGCCGTCCCGCTGCGCGCGATGCACAGCCGCTGGAGAATCCGCTCGATCGCTGCCGGTTCGATGGTCATCGCCCGGCTAGCTCTACTACGGATCTAGTTGAGGTAGATCATCTTGCCGACGACGCGAATCTCACCCTTCGCGTCGACGTTGACGTCTTCCTCACTCTCGATCTTGACCTTGCCACCGCTCACGTCGACGTGCTCGGTGCCCTTGATCTCGACGCGCTGCGACTCGATCTCGACGGACTCGGTCGCCTTGAGCGAGAGCCGCAGGCTCTCCATCTGCAGGATGGGCCCTTGCTCGGTGAGGCGGATCCGTAGCTCGAGCATCCCGGACTCGTTCCGGATCTCGACGAGTTGATCGGTGCCCTGCTCGCTCACGACAAGCTTGCGCCCGTCGCGGAGAAACACCTCGCGCTCGTCGGTCTCCTCCTCGGGCGCCGTCTGCGTCTGGAGCTTTTCCTTCGGACCACCGGCCATGGAACCAGGCTATCACATGCTCCGGAATCGACCCGAGCGACCTCGCGACGCGTCATACTTCGCGGGCTTATGAACCTCGACCTGGTGGTCTGCCCGGGGTGCCGCACGCTGACCGGCGATCGACTCGACGTCCGGACCCTCACGCGCGCGGGCGACCTCCTGACCTGCGAGTGCGGCCGCCGCTATCCGATCGTCGACGGAATTCCGATCGTGATGGCGAATCCAGCCGACTACCTACGGTCCGAGATCGCGACGGTTGTCGAGCGCGACCTGGCGCCCGAGATCGCCGCGCTGCTCGTCGAAGGCGGTCCCGACGACGCCCCGTACGCGCGCCTGCTCGAGCACCTGTCGATCTATCTCGATGCGCACTGGGGCGATCGCGCGGAGCCCTCGGATGGCTTCGGCGGCCAGGCACTGGTCGAATGGATCGCGGCACATACCCGCGATCGCGTCGACCGCGCGGTCGAGCTCGGCTGTAGCGTCGGGCGGATCACGGCGGAGCTCGCGGCGAACGCCGATCACGTCGTCGGTCTCGACCTCCAGTTCGGCGCCGTGCGCCGCGCGCGCCGCCTCCTCGACGGAGAGCGCCTCGCGTACGGGCGCCGGATCGCGGGCCGCCACTACGCCTCCGCGGCGATCTCGGCCGGTGATCGTGCGGTCCCGCCCGCCCGGCGCACGCTCTTGTGCGGCGATGCACTCGACCCGCCGCTGATCCCAGGGATGTTCGGTCGCGTGGTCGCGCTCAACCTGCTCGACTCGGTGCCCCATCCCCGCCAGCTCCTGTCCGTCGTCGACGGGCTGTGCGCCCGCGGCGGCGAGCTGATCCTGTCATCTCCGTACACGTGGCAGAGCAGCGTGATGCACGACCGCGAGCGCTTCGGCGGCGACAACCCCGCCGGCGAGCTCGTGCGTCTCCTGCGCACCGGCGAGGGCCTCGGCGCCCGCTACGCGATCGAGAACGAGGCCGACGTGAGCTGGACCCTCCGCCGCGACGCGCGCAGCGTGGTCACCTACCGCACGCATGTCGTTCGCGCGCGCAAGGCAGCCTAGACCGCACGCCGGAAAGGCACTCCGACCCCATTTCCGAAAGGGGGTCGGGGTGCCTTAACCGAGCGTGAAGCCCGGACCGTCGCCCGGTGGGGCAGCGTCCGTGATCGCTCTCGCAGCGGCCGGAATTGCCGCGATCGCTTCGAGCTTCACGGAACACCCGGTGCGCCCCGCATCGAGGAGCCTCCGACCGACCGCCGGTGGGATCCAGTAGCGCGGGTCGACGATATCGACCTCACCGCGGCGCGGGGAGGTCATCACGCACTCGCTCGCATCGATCGCGATCGGCCCGTCGGGCAGCTTCGCCCGCGCGCGGAACGAGCCCTCGATCCGATAGTTCTCGAGACACATCGCGCGTAGGGCGTCCTCGACGATCGCGCGATCGAAGTCCGGATCGGGCGGCAGCTCGAGCTCGGACAGCTTGGTTGCCGCGAGGTCCGCGAGCGTCGCGGTCGTCACGTCTCGCCCCGACGCCACGGTGAGCGCGAGCGCGACCCACGGCGCCGGATCGAGCGTGTCCGAGAGAAAGTGCAGCGTGCGCCGCGCGCGCCAGTCGTCCCAGCCGAGGCGGATCGCCGCGTCGACGAACGCGGCCGGCAACGCCGCGTCCCACGGCTCGGCACCTGCGTGTGCACGGACGAGGGCGCGCAGCCCGAACGCTCGTGCGAGCGCCTGGCCGATCTGTGCGAGCCAGGGTGCCGCGAAGATCGCGTCGTCGTGTCCGAGCGCGGGGTACGCGAACTCGGGATGGACGTGGACTCCGAGCCAGCCCGCGACGCACTCGTCGAGATGCAACGGCTGAAGCGCATCCCGTTCACGCGAGAGGTGACACAGCTCGTGGACGATCGGCGTGGTCAGGTAGCGGTCGATCACCTGCTGCGGGCCGCCGTCCGATGCGCGGAAGTACGCGAGGTCGGCGAGGTTGCCGTAGAGCAGCGGCATCACGGCGCCGTAGTGACTTCGCTCGTACAGCACCGCGAGCGTCCGCGTGCGCGCACGGAACTCCGACGCGGAGGGAGCGCCGAGCGCGCCCCTCGGATCGACGCCAGCGTCGACGAGCACGGCGAACAGGCGCTCGATCGCGTGCGAGAGCCGAGGCAGCTCGTCCCACATGAGCGGCGTGTGGAGCAGTGGTTCGTTCGAGGTGCGCTGGGTCTCGCGCTGCGCGGGCATCGTCACCGTGTAGTGACGCAGCAGATCGTCGACCTTCGCGGCGTTGCCCTCCGAGCGCTCGAGCGCGATGGCGTGCGTGAGCGTCAGCCGCAGCGGCGCCGGCAAGGCGAGGTCGCCGAGCTCGGCGTCGACCGTTGCTGCTCCCACGGCGAGCCCGGTGCGCTCGACAAACCGGCGCCCTGCCCCGCGCGGCCTCCGTCCGATGACAACGACGTTCTCCGGCGCTGCCGCGAGCGTGTGTGTGGCGACCTCGATGAGCCCGGCAGCCGCGAGCCACCCGCACAGCTCGGCGGTCGAGTAGACGTCGCCGCCCTCGCTGTAGAGCGCCATGTCGAGCGCGAACCAGGGTGCCTCAGCCGAGTCCGACCGCAACTCGACGATCGCGACAACACCGCCCGGCTCGGTCGCGCGCGCCGCTGCCGCACACAGCTCGGCGCAGGCGGCGGGGCCGTGCAGGTGCAGGACGTTCGCGAGCAGCGCGGTGGAGACCTCGGCGGCGACCGCGACCTCGCGCGCATCTCCCGCCACGAGCCGCACGCGATTCTCGAACCGGGCAAGGTGATCGCGGGCGAGCGCGAGAATGTCGTCGGCGTCGATCAGCGTCGCGGCCGCGCCCGGGTGAGCGTCGAGGAACGCGGCGGTGTAGGCGCCGGCACCGCCACCGAGATCGAGCAAGCTCGATCCGCCGATCAGCCGCGCGACCTCGCGTGCGCTGTCCGCACCGGCGCGCACGAGGTGCTGGTGATACGCGGTTGGATCCGCCGGCAGCGGCAGCGGACGATCCGCGCGCATCACGTCGGCGAGCCTCCCCCATCCCTCGCGCACGATCTCGGGACACGGCGGAACGTCGCCGAGCGCGATCGTGTCCCCCTCCCACACGAGCACACCGATCGACACGAGCGCGTCGACGAGCGCACGCACACGGTGCCTGCCCGCCGTGACCCCGCCGGTGTCCGCGAGCTCGTCCAGGGTGAGCGGGCGGGCCGCGAGCGCGCCGAACCACCCGAGATCGTAGGCAGCAGCGATCACCGAAGGGCGAAACATCGCCATGCTCGAGGCAATCGCGAACACCCCCACGGCCGCTTCGAGGCTATCATGGGGCGGCAAGTCGTCCCTGAGGAACATCGCAGCCTTACGTTCCGTATGAGGCTGGAGGAGAATTCGTCGATGCCGCCCCTGACCCTCATCAAGCCCGCTGGCCAGGTGGTCTTTCTCTCCCATGGCCTCAAGCTCCCGAGCCAGTTCAAGCCAGCACAAGGCAACACGGCCCAGGACCACTACAAGAAGGCCTGGGGACCCGAGAACAAGAACGCCATCCCGCAGCTGAACCCGCCGTGGTTCCTGCCGGCCGAGTCACCGAACAAGTGTTACCAGGACTCGTGCGACCGCATCGGAAACGACTTCAAGAAGATGCACGACACGATGCTCGACGCGGTCGGGTACGCGCACAACATGTGGCGGCTCCAGGCCAAGTTCCAGAACATCCAGGTGATGGCGGTGTCCGCGATCGGCGCCCCTGGCTGCCTCAGCGGTCCTGACCTCGAGAGTCTGATCAAGAACGCTCCGATGTGCGCGGCGATGATGGGCAACATGGCCAAGCACCGCGATGCGATCGCCAAGGGCGTCGCGGAGTGTTTCAAGAAGTGGCAGGACAAGGTCATGGTCCCGGGGCTGCCCTGGTATCCCGCATTCGCCGCGTTCCCCGGGCCGATGGCACCGCCGATGCCGAACGTCCCGACGCCGCTGATCACCTGCCCGTCTGCGATGATGGCCTCGATCTGCGCACCGATGGAGATGAAGTCCGCGATGGGCAACGCGCTCGACAGTGGGCTCAAGAGCAAGGACAACGACAAGCAGTACGAGGCGCTCCACATGGCGATCGCGACCGTGCTGTCGACCGCGTTCACGATGTGGCTCCCGATGCAGCAGGTCATGCTGGTGATGGGCAAGGGACCGATTCCGTCGTTCGCTCCGCCGTACGTGCCCGTCGGTCCCGTGGTCGGCGGAGACATCATCTCCCTGCCCGGCCACCTCGCGACCTGACGCCACTCGATGCTTCCGGTCGCGCACTGGAACGTCGACGAGCTCGCGCGGTCCTGGGCCGCGGCGCAGCCATTCCCCCACGTCGTCCTCGACGACGTGGTCGAGCCCGACACGCTGTCTGCGCTCCTGCAGGCGGTGAGTCAGGAGCCGCACTGGCCCAACCGCGGCGAGATCTACGACTTCATGGCCTCGGGCGAGGAGGTCACCCAGGAGGTGCTCCGCGAGCTCCACGCCGAGCTGGGCTCGGCCCCGGTCCTCGACGCGATCCGCGCGATCAGCGGGCGCCCCGTCACGCGCGCCGATCTGCGGAGCTACGTCTACGTGCCCGGCTCGTACCTGTTGCCGCACGCCGACTCGCGCGCGTCGATCGGTCGCATGGTCGCGTACGCGTACTACGTGTTCACCGAGGGCTGCGAGGGCGGCGAGCTCGAGCTGTTCACGTGCACGATGCAGGGCGACGAGCTCGTCCATGCAACGCCCGCTCACCTCATCGTTCCCCGCGCGAACCGGTTGGTGCTGTTCGATGTCACCAACGCGTCGCTGCACCAGGTGCGCGAGGTGCTCGCCGGGAACCGCGTGTCGTTGACGGGGTGGTTCCTGGGATGAGCTACGACGAGTTCCGCGCGCAGTTCGCGGAGGGGCGCTGCCACCACGTCGTGGTCGCGGGGTTTCTCGACGACGAAGCCGCGGCGCCGTTGCGCGCGCAGGTGAACGCCGCCGGCCTCACGGTGTTCCACGAGCCCGACCGCGGCCGCTACGAGCACAACCGCGAGCTCGCGATCGCGCCCTTGTTCGACGAGCTGCGCGCGATCGTCGAGGAGCTCGTGCAGCGCCCGCTCCGCGTCGACCACGCGTGCTGGTTGCGCCTGCGCCACCGCGACTACCAGCTGATCAAGGACGACGCGCGCGACAGGCCACTCGCCGACACCCATGTCGAGCTGACGCTGGATCTCTCGGCGCTCGCGACCGGTCAGGCGGAGCTCGTGTACACCGACGGTCTCGAGAGCTGGGTCGTGCCGCAGCTCCCCGGCGCCGTCTCGGTCGTCGAGCGGGAACCGTGGCTGTACCGCTACGCGCGCTACCTCAATGTGGGTGTGGGCGACGCCGTCGTCGAACGACTGCGCCTGTCCCTGTCCTACTCACGCTAGACTGGAGCTCCTGTGGCCCGCGTCTTCCTCGTCAACCCGCCCTCGCCAGAACCGGTGCAGTCGCCGCTGCTCTCGTTCTGTCACCTCGCCGCTGCCTTGCGCGCGGCAGGGCACGAGGTCGCGTTGCACGACGCGTGTGCGCCGCACGCGCCGAAGTCGCACGAGGAGATTCGCGCGCGGATCGCCGCATTCGCGCCCGACTTCGTCGGCCTCCACCTCAAGACGCTGCACGTCCAGCCGGCGTACGCGCTCGCCGCCGACCTCGCAGCCGAGTTCGTGCTGGTCGCCGGCGGTCCCCACGCGACGATCGTCGCGGCCGAGCCGCTCGCCCACGGCTTTCGCTGGGTGATCCGCGGCGAAGGCGAGGATGCTCTGGTCGAGCTCGCCGAGGTGTTCGACGGCACGCGCGCTGCCGCGAGCGTCGCGGGACTCACCTGGCTCGATCACGGTCTCGTTCGCAGCAATCCGACGCGGCCGTTCGTCGCGGACCTCGATCGACTCGCACCTCCGCTGTCCGCGCTCGATCTGTTCGACCCGAGCTGGTACGGCCCCGCGCCGATCCCCGGGCGCGCCTTCCCGCCGGTCGGCATCCTGTCGAGCCGTGGCTGTCCGCAAGCGTGCACGTTCTGCTCGAATGACGTCACGGGCCGGAAGTTTCGCTATCGCTCGAGCGCGTCAGTCGCCGCCGAGATCGCGGTCCTCCGCGAGGACTACGGCCTCCGTGCGTTCAGCTTCTTCGACGACTCGTTCGCCGTCGGACGGCGACGGGTCAGCGAGCTGTGCGAGGCGATCACCGCGCTCGGCGTGCCGGTCAACTGGACCTGCACCGCACACCCCGCGCACCTCGATCGCGACGTGATCGAAGCGATGCAGCGCGCCGGGTGTGCCGGCATCGACATCGGCATGGAGAGCGCGGACCCCGAGATGCTCCTCCGGATCGGCAAGGGGGTCACGGTCGAGCGCGTCCTCGACGTGCTGCGGTGGGCCAGCGACCTCGGCGTTCACACGGTCGTCAACCTCATGTTTGGCTGGCCCGACGAGACCGATGCCGAGCTCGACGCCACGATCAACTTCATGGATCGTGCGGCGCCGATCGCCGGCGGCTTCAACGCTCGCGGGGTCGTGGTCCCGTATCCCGGCACCGAGATCTACGAGCAGAACCACGAGCGGTTCGGGTTCACGGGGTGGTGGCTCACCGAGGCTCCCCTCGAGTACGTGCCGTTTCCGACCAGCTGGGACGAGGCGGAGATCGTGCGTGCCTACGGTCACGATCCCGCGCTCGACCGGAACTTCTTCCGCCACCCGCCCCATCGCGTCCAGAAGATCCGCGAGGCGCTGATCACGAAGGCGGAGCGGACCATGGCGATCCAGCTCCGGCGCTGCGGTGTTGCCTCCGTGGTGCCGCCGCTCGGCGTCCCCGCGGCCGGCGCGCGCTAACCGCCAGTGATGACGTTACCGGAGCCGGCGACCATCTGGCCGCTTCCTCCGCAGTGCGTGTCTTTGTCGCCGAGCCGGTGCGCCGCTTTGTTGTTGATGAACACCGTGCCGCTGCCCGCTGCCGCGGTCCACGTGTTCGGACCGCAGCACGCAGCATGCATTCCGGGATCACCGACGCGCAGCGCGGGGATGCTGTTCACCATCACATCCGGCGAGCCCGCGATCCCAGGACCGATGCAGGGATGGGGACAGGCCGGGCATCCGTGCGCATCCGCGGGCACCTGCGAGTTGTCGCCGACGCGAGATTGAGGAGGCATCTGGTTCGAGAATATACGGTTCTCGTCGCCGTGGCCTCCCCCCCTGCCCATCCCCAGAGGACCAGACAGGTTTTTCGGGACGTTCGGCTCCGCCATCGGGGAGATCACGGGTGGTGGACGGTCGAGCATCGAAGAGGTCGTCGACTATCCGGGCGGCGGCTTCGTGCTCGGCGGTCGGTTCACCGATTCGTTCATGTTCGGCGAGATCCAGATCCCGTTCGTCGGCGACGAGGACCTGTTTGTTGCCCGCCGCCCATCAGATCCTGTGGGCTCGCGCCTACGCCCTGGTCGAGCCAAAGATGGTGGAGGTTGGGAACTGCGATGGATCGAGCCCCCCGAGGTAGTAGATCCGGTCGCGGTAGACCACCATCGTGCCGTTTGCGCGGCCCTCGGGTAGAGCGCCCATGAGGGACCACGTGACCGCATCCCTGCTCGAGTACATCGACGCGACCGGAGTGGTCGCAAGCCCACCCGGGAGGAACAGCGTGGTACCCCGATAGGCGAGCTCCGCCGTCGCGCTCGAACCAACGCTGTCCTCGATGCGAACGAGCGTGGTTCCTGGATAGTGGGGAGCGACAAACTCGTTCGTCGGCAGGATCCAGCCTCACCGCGGACGATCGTGAAGTTGTAGCCTTGGGGTTGACGTCGCAACGACGGGTGAGGCCTGGCGTTGCCCATAACGTCGGAAGGAACTCAATGGCAGCCGCAACCAAGTCTCCAGAGGCGCTGATCGCGCGGGCTGAGCCGGGCCAACCGATTGAGCAGCGCGTCGAGGCTCTCGAGCAACTCCGCGAGCTGTCCGTCATCCCGAGTGCCGCTCTCGCGGTCGCTCGAGCGGCGGCTAACGCAGACGCAGAGCCCGGCCAGTCTGCCGCACTTCCCAATCCAATGGCTGTGATGGAGCACAACGACGCGCGAGGGGCCGCGCTTTGGAACTTGCGCTGGCGTGGGATCGACGTGCTCGGCAAGCTCCGCTCTTGTTCGAAGGAGGCTGCGGCGGCCCTCTTGAGCGTAGTGCCTGGCTGCGAGCAGGCAGTGATTCAAGAGCTTGGGGTCCTTGGCTATCGTGAGGACGCTGTGATCGTTCGCCTCATGAGCGCGCTGCACAGTGACGAGGCATTCTTGCGTGGAGGCGCGGCGTGGTCCCTGGTGCAGCTCGGGACTGCGCCAGAAGAGCTCGTCGAGCCCTTGCGAGTCGGGCTCACGTCGCCGGACTTGCTCACACAGCGGCTGACTGTGACTCAGATCGGACGCCTGAGGACGCACGCCGCGTGTCAGACCCTGGTGGCCGCGTCGAGCGATCGCAAGTGGGAGATGCGCGCGCAGGCAATCGAATCCATGGCGGAGAACGCCTGTGGCTGCGAGGCCATCCGCAGCGCCATCGCGCTTCGCACCACCGATCGCGCCGAACTCGTGAGGCGGCAGGTGCGCCGGACCGGCGAGGCCCTCGGGATGCCAGTCGTGGTCAAGTGACGCCGCGACGCGCTCGCAATCCCGAGCTCTCCGCGCGTTTCAGGTTCGAACGACCTGTCGGCCCTCGAAGCGTCGAACGAGATCGCCGGCATGTTGTTGTAGGCGTACGGCGAGCCACCGGTGAGCAGCTGCGGGGAAGACGAGGCACCACCTTCTCGCTGGATGCGAAAGAGATCGAAGCTGTGCGGCCCGCCGTCCGCCGAGTCGGGTTCGCCAACGCGATGCCCGGCACCGCGTGTAACCGCCTCACGACCGATGCCCGTAACGGGTTCCTGAACCTGTACCCGCCGTGACCGCGGCACCAGCGGCACCACCTCAGTTATCGGACCAGGTCGCCCGCGGTGCCGTGAAGTTCAGATAGAACCACCAGCCGACAACGCCGTTGTTCGTGTCCTTCGCCGAGTGGTTCGCACAGTTCCCCGCGCCACCCGGGAGGATGAAGCTCAGTGGACGGCCGCCGATGATCGCCGTGCCCGCCGGGAAGATCGTCGCATTTGCATCGGCCTCGGTGATGAAGCCGCGGAGCAGACCGTTGACGACGCCCGTCGCCGGCGTGCCCGTGTAGGTCGCCGCGATCCGCGCATCGCGCAGCGTGATCGTGACGCCCGCCAGGTTGATGGACACCGTCGACGTTCCCGTCGAGAAGCACGGCGACGTCGTCTGCGTGATCGCGGGCGTGTACGTACCGGTGCCAGGCGCGGTGTGACCGGTCGTACCGGCGATCGGGCCGAGGCAGGTACCGGTCGTCTGGTTCGTTCCCGTCAGGAGGATCGGCGGATCGGTACCCGGCGAGCACATCGTGCCGGCGACCGGGGCGGTGCACTCCGCAAAGTGGATCTCCGTCGGGGACATCAACGTGCCGCCCTGGTTGAGCGGGCGGAACACGAGCGTCGGGGACAGGTCGAGGTTGCCATCGTTGTTGGCGTCGGTCGTCATCTGCGTCGCGAACTGCTGATTGACGCCGTTGCCGCCGAGCGCGGTGTCGGTGATGTCCGAGCAGCCGATAAAGATCGTGACGAACGCGTGCGGATCACGGAGGCGTAGCGTGTCGAACCGGAACGCCGTCGGCACGACGTTGGTCGTGCACGTGTTGCTGCACGCGTCGGTGTTGACCATGTTTCCGTCGTCGCACTGCTCCGTGCCCTCGCGGACACCGTTGAGGCAGACCGGAGTGCAGTTGTTGTCGTTGTTCGCGTTCGCACCGACCGGGCAGCAGCCGTCGTTGTTGATCGGTGTCGTGATCGCAGGGAACGCGCACGCGGCAGTACACGTGCCAGCGTTCGACAGCACGTTGGTCGTACACGCGACGTTGTCGTTGCACACCGTCGGACATGCGTTCGCCGAGCCCGCGGGGATCGCGGTATCGCAGGTCTCGTTGCCCTCGCGCACGCCGTTGCCACAGCTCGCGGAGCAGTTGTTGTCGTTGGTGGCATTCGCGCCCGGCGGGCAGCAGCCGTCGTTATTGATCGGCAGTGTGATCATCGTGTTCGTGCACGTCGCCTGGCACGAACCCGCGCCCATCAGCGTGTCCGTCGTGCAGGCCTGGCCGTCGTTGCACGTCGCCGGGCAAGCGCCGGCTCCCACCGTGATGCCGGTATCGCAGACCTCGCCGGTCTCGCGGATGCCGTTGCCGCACATCGCGGTGCAATCGTTATCCGTGTTCGCGTTCGCACCGGCGGGACAACAACCGTCGCCATCCGCGGCCGCGGTGATCGGCGAGCTTGCACAGAACGCCGTGCACTCGCTGCCGTTGAGGATGTCGGAGGTGCAGGCGTCGCCGTCGTCGCACGTCGTCGGGCAAGCGCCCGCGCCCGTCGTGATCGTGGTCTCGCACAGCTCGCCGACGCTGGTGTCGAGCGCTCCGTTGCCGCAGGTGAACTGGCAGGTCGCGTCGCAGACCAGGTCGAGCTCCTGGTTGCCGTCGTCGCACTGCTCGGTTTCCTGCACGTTCAGATCGCCGCACCGTGCGGTGGGGCCATCGGGATCTCCCGCATCCGGAGATCCTGCAGGTGTCTTGTCACCGCAGGCGATCAGGGCGAGAGCACACGCGAACGACCACAGGCGAGTCCCCATATGACTCAGAATAGGCCAGCCCCGTCGACGACAGAAATCTTTCGAGTGTGGTCCAGACGCCCACAGCGATGACTCCCGTAGCGCGCCCATGGCAGCAGGAGCCGCCCCAGGGCTAGTGGCCAGGATTCAACTTCGAGGCCGGCGTGCGATGCACCTTCGCCGCCTTCTTCGTGGCGGGCGCCGGCGGCGGGTTCAACTGCTCGAGTTGCCGGTGTGCGTCGAACGAGATCCCACCACCAACGTAGTCACCATCGGTGCCGCCCTGCATCTCGCCCTTGATCTCGGGCGGCATCTCGACCACGCCCATCGTCGTGTACTGGTCGTCGTGGCTCATCGTCGCGCCACCCTGCATCGCCTCGGGCTGCTCGTCGTGGGTCATCGAGCGATAGAGAATCCCGGCGCCACCGGCCAGGAGCGCCGCCGCACCTGCCGCGATGATCCGGCGACGGCGCGAGCGCTTGACGCCGATCACGCAGTCCTTGAGCAGGATCGTCCCGTCCTTGCGCTGGAAGTACCGCACGCACAGCTTGCCCTCTTTCTCGATGATCAGCGCCTGCGCCTCGTCGCGCGTCATCTCGGTGAGGTTGTAGACGTTCTTCTTGCAGTCGCCGCAGGCGCGAACGCGCTCGTCGCCCGACATCTTGGCCCAGTCGGCGGTACACGGCGTCGCGACCCGGATGTTGTCGAGCACCGGCAGCTTCGCCCGCGCTCGGGCGTCAGCGAGCAGCTCGGAGGCCTGCGACAGCTCCCGCGTCTTGGCCGCAACCTCGCTGGCGAGGGCGACCTGGCGGGCAGACAGCGCTTCGACGTCGTCACGGTAGGCGGACATGGAACCGTTCGACGCACGAGATAGCGTCTCGGTCTCTCGAGCTCCACCCAATCCCGGCGCGGGGCCGGTGTCGGCTACTTCTTACCGGCCGACGAGTACGGCGCAGATTCCATCGTGCTCGGTGTCGCCTTGTTCTCGGCGACCGAGAACGACTCGGCGTCGGACGGGAACGCGCCGGTCCGAACATCCGCGACGTAGTGCGCGATCGCGTCCTTGATCGTCGAACCGAGCGTCGCGTACCGGCGGACGAACCTGGGCTTGAACGTCTCGTCCATGCCGAGTGCGTCGTACGAGACGAGCACCTGACCATCACAGCCGGTACCCGCGCCGATGCCGATCGTGGGGACCGAGACCACCGCGGTGATGTCGCGCGCGATGTCTGCCGGAATCGCCTCGAGGACGATCGCGTAGACGCCGGCCTCCTCGAGCGCGATCGCATCATCGATCAGCCGCTGCCGGCCACCGATCTCGCGCCCCTGCACCTTGAAGCCACCGAGCTGGTGATAGCTCTGCGGCGTCAGGCCGATGTGGCCCATCACCGGAATGCCCGCGGCGACGAGCTTCTTGACGAGCTCGGCGTGGACGGCGCCGCCTTCGAGCTTGACCGAGTGACAGCCGCCCTCCTTCATCAGGAGGCCGGCGTTGGTCATCGCCTGCTCGTGCGACGCCTGATACGACATGAACGGCATGTCGCCGACGACGTGAGCGCGTCGCGCTCCGCGCCCGACCGCGCGGCAGTGGTACGCGATCTCTTCGAGCGTGACCGGCAGGGTCGTGTCGTGACCCTGGATCACCATGCCGAGCGAGTCGCCGACCAGGAGCACATCGGCACCGGCTTCATCGAGCAGCCGCGCAAATGTTGCGTCATAGGCAGTGAGCATGGCGATCCGTTCGCCCTTCTCTTTCATCTGCCGGAGCGTTTGGATGGTGACGCGACGAGGGGTCGTCTGCATTCCGTCCGCCTTTCTGGTTTTCGATATGCCTCGAAGGAGTCACACGCCGGGGAAGTCCGGCTACGCGCACCTTGGCTATCCCCTGAGTAGTAGCACCAACCGACGGCCCGATCAGCCGATTTCTCGTGTCCGTGGCACGGCCGATGCACCTCGAATCCTCAGGAGGAATCTCGTCATGGGGACCAACCAGCCTGAGGGGCACGAACCGCCGGTGATCGAGCAGTCGTTGCTCGAGGCCGGATCGGAGTTCGAGCTGTTGTGCACCGTGATCGCGGTGCCGCTGGCGATCGCCGGACTCGCCGGATACCTCCCGACCTCCCTCGCCGCGCTCGCGACGATCGCGGTCGGCTTCGGGCTGCTCGCGCAGGGCAGCACGATCGCGGCACGCTGGCACCACGCCAACCACCTCGTCGCGCGCGAGCGGGTCGATCGCGCCAGCATCTCGACCGAGATGTTCGGCGGGTTCGCGAGCATCGTGCTCGGCGTGGTCGCCATGTTCGGCATCGTGCCGCTGACGATGTTGCCGGTCGCATCGATCGTGCTCGGCGCTGCTCTCTTGCTCGGCGGCCCCATGCAGCCTGACCTCGTGGAGGACGCGCCCGTGACGACACCGCGGCACTGGCACGTCACGCGCGACCTCATGCGGGCATCGAGTGGCGTCATGGTCATGGGCGGACTGTCGTCCGTGATCCTCGGCGTCCTCGCACTCGCGAACGTCGGCCCCACCGCCCCGCTCGCGCTGACCGCCCTGCTGTGCGTCGCGGCGTCGCTGATGCTCTCGGGGGGCTCGCTGCTCGCGCTGATCCGTCGACGCTTCGCCTAGAGCAGGCCGAGCGTGCCGGTGATCGCGTCGACGTCCTCGATCCACGCCGGGCCGACGGCGCAGCACGTCTTGGTCGGCACGCCGTGGAACTCGGTCTGTCCTGCATCGATGATCATCGCGCACGGCACGTTCGCGGCGCGCGCCGCGGCGACGACGGCGTCGAGCGCTTCCTCCGAGTCGACACCGACGCAGACCTTCGTGAAGCGCCCCGTCAGCCACGCTTTCATCGGCTCGCTCATCGGGATCACGAACGCTTCGCCGCTCGCGTCCGGCGCCCCTGCGTCGAGCACGACCTTGAGCGATGCGTGCGAACCCTGCGCGACCATCTTGCCCTTGCGCATGCCGAGGTCCTTGCGCATCACGATCACTTGCTTCGCCGAGCGCGTCATCCGCGCACCATAGCCTAGCGAGCGTCGATCGGCGTCGCCGCGAGCTCGGCGCGGATCGCAGACGCCGTGGCGTTGAGATCGATCGTGACCGGCCGGCCAAGGATCTCCTCGAGCGCGCGCTGGGCATAGAACCGGACCAGCGGATACGGGTGCGCGAGGTGCGGCGCGAGCGCCGGGACGGCCTTGCGATCGCGAACGTCGCCACGCAACGCGATCGCGACGGCCTGCTCGTGCGGCTTACCGAGGGCGAGCGTCGCGTCGATCGCATTGACGTCGAGGTTGTCGCCGTACAGCGCGCGCAGCGCTTTGCCGTCGTAGCGCTTCCCGTACCACTCGCGGAGATTTCCGACGAGGGAAGCGACGGTCTTGTCCGCGTGGCAGAGCGCGCACTCCAGCGGCCGATCACCCAGCACGCGCTGCTTGTCCGTCGGCGAACCGATCCGGTGGTAGCGCACGAGCTCGTAGTCGAGGCCCATGTTCTTGCGCGGCATGTGACAGCCGATGCACGAGGTCCCGGCGCTGCCCTTCGCGTGATGCGAGTGCTTCAGCAGTGCGGCCTCGGTCGCGTACTTCGGGTGGCAGCCGACACAGACCTTGTTGCCGGCGGGCGTCGCGAGTGCGTCGAGTGCAGCGCGCTTGTCCTCGGCGTGCGGATCGTGACAGGTCGTACACGTCATCTGCGTCGCGCAGCCGCCGAGAAGGAAGTCACGCCCCTCACCCGAGTTCGTCGTGCTGCCGCCCGGGTTCTTCTGTCGCTCCCCGCCCTCCCACGTCCACGGGTACCGCGTGAACAGCACCGTGTGGCACTTCGCGCAGGTCCGGTTGATCCATTGCGCGGGCGTCGCGGTCTGGCCGCCCGGTGGCTCCATGGCGATCAGCGGGCTCTCGACCGCGAAGCTCGGCATCACCGTCGGATCCGCCGCGTGGGCCTTCGCTCCGTTGTGGCAGGCCTCGCATCCGATGCCGAGCTCGACCAGCTTCTTGTCGTCGAGATAGACCTCGCTCGCCGTCGCCGCGGCGGGCAACGTCGCGCGCAAGGACGCATTCTCCGGCTGCTCGCCGCCGAGGAACCGGATCTCGTCATGCAGCGCGCTCGCGAGCGCAGCATCGTTGCGCGATCGCGTCGACCACTGGCGCGACTGCGGCAGGACGCGATCCGAGAGCTTGCCCTGGTACGACGGCAAGCCCTTCCCGTAGAGCTCGTCGTACAACATCGTCGCGAGCGGCAGCGTGTTGTGGCACGGGATGCACTCGTTGGCCCACACAGCCCGCGTCGACAGCCCCGGGCGCTCCTTGACCATCACCGAGTAGCCCTTGTAGCGCCACGACTTCGTCGCGAACACGTAGGTCGCCGGCATCACGCGCTCGACGCCGATGCCGCTCTCGTCGACGCCGACGAAGTCCTCGCGATAGCGGCCGCCAACAACCTTGGTGATCCGGAACCGCGACGTCCCCTTCGCGGTCGCGACGCGGATATAGCGGCTCACGCCCTGCATCTCCATCGTCGCGGTGTCGCCACCGACCGTGACCGTCGCACCGTCGAAGGGCGCGCGGATCGTCGCGGTCGTCGCATCGCGGGTCATGTTGCGCATCGGCGAGTGCGACCACGCCTCGTACACCTCGTGGTGACAGTCGCTACACGCAGGCGAGCCCGCGTAGTCACCGCGCAGCACGTTGCTCGCCACGACCTTGCCCGCGGGCGCGACGCGCGACGGCGTCGTCTGCGTACTGCACGCGACGAGGACGATCACGGCGAGCCAGCGCACGCCCCGTTCTACATCACAATTTGAGTCTCCTGCGCTCGACGACGAGCGGGACGATCGTGTCGCCGCGCCGGACGCTCACCGAGATCGTGGTCCCGGCCAGGCCGCGGATCTTGCCGACCGCGCCATCGACCCCGAGCTTCGTGATCGGCAGACCATCGACGGCGACAACCATGTCCCCGACGATGATCCCTGCCGCCTGCGCGCCGCTGCCGGGCACGACCATGTCGACGCGCAACGCATCGCCCTCGGCGGCGAGCTTGACGCCGATCCCGACGAGCTCGAGCGTCGGCTTCTCACCGTCAATGATCTTCGTCAGCGCGACGTGGAGCGGACCGAGCACGCCGCCATCGACGGCGGTCATCCCGCCCTCGATCTTCGGATGATGCCCGCCGCCGCCGAACGACAGTGCGACCGGCCCGGGCGGGATCCCGGTCAGCTCGAACGTCCCATCGGCCCGGGTCACGGTGCCAGCATTCGCGGGCGCCGCGCTCGCGCCGCCGCCCGCACCCTCGCGCATCACGCGGACGTACTGCAGAGGCTCACCCTTCTCGGCATCGACGACCACGCCCTTGACCGTCGCACCGAGCGACACCGTCAGCTTCGCGTCCGTCGTCCCGGCCGTGACCTCGGTCGCCGCACTCGGCGCCCAGCCACTCGCCGAGGCGATCAGCTCGTAGTCCCCAGCGGGCACGCGGATCTCGAAGCGGCCAGTCGGCGTCACGATCGAGCGCGCGAGCACGAACTGGCGAGATGCCTCGATCCGCTTCACCACTACGAGCGTGAACGCGGGCACCGGGTCACCCGCCGTCGTGACGACGGTGCCGCCGATCGCCTTGCCCGGCTCGAGCGTCAGCGTGACGCCCTTCGCACCGCCCTTGACGTTCTCCGCCCCCGCTGGTGCGCGGCCCTCGGCCTCTGCGATCAGGACGTAGGTGCCGCGATCGAGTCCCTCGAGCACGAAGGCGCCATCGGGGCCGCTCGTCGCGAACGCTACCGCGCGCGGCTGCGACGGTTCCTTGCCCGGCGGATCATCGGGTAGTCCGCGCACGAGCACATCCGCGATGGGTGCGCCGGTCGCGTCGATCGTCTTGCCACGAATCGTCGCGTCACGCGCCGGCGCGTCGCCGAGCGTGATGACGAGCTGCTTGGTGATCGCGACGTCTCCATCGAGCCGGCCGAAGCCGCGCGCCGAACCGGCGACAGCCTCGAACACGGCGTTGTCGGCCGCATGAAACACGAACGTACCGTCGCGGTCGCTCGTCCACTCGACCTCGAGCTTGTCGATCGCCTGCTCTCCCTGCGGCGTCCCTAGCAACCGCACGCGGGCACCGGCGACCGGCGCGCCCTTCCCGTCGACGACCTTGCCGACGTAGTCGACCGCGGGAAACAAGAACACCGTGATCCCGCGAACCGCGCGGTCCTTCGCGACGCCAACATGAACGCTCGAGTGCGAGAGCTCCGGCGCGAACGGAAGAAACCCCGGAGCCGACGCTGCGCTCAACGCGAACGAGCCCGGTGCGTCGGGGGCGAGCTCGAACGCGCCATCGCCCTTCGTGCGCACGGTGACCGCCCCGACGGCGCCGGTAAATGTCAGCTCCGCTCCGCTGACGCCGTCTCCGGTCGACCAATTGATCACGCGCCCACTGACCGCACCGCCGGGCGCGGTGATCTGCTCGAGCGTCGCCTTGCCCTGCCCCGGCAGCGGATCGTGGACGGGCGCCTCCGCGGGCGCCTCGTTCGGCTTTGGCGGCACGCCGATCGGCAGCTTCGCCGCGGAACCGATCGGCGCGGCACCTGCCACAACCGGCCCCCGTGTGGGCCCGTCGTCGCCGCCCTTGATGACGAAGAGCGCGACACCACCGAGCAGCAGCACGAGTACGACGAGCGTTGCGATGGACGTCTTGGCCTTCACGAGGAGTGCTCCTTTGCCTGCAGCCATGGGTGCGAGGGCACGCTGCCAGCGTGGCGCGGCATCATCGAGCGCAGCGCGCAGTCGCTCCAGCCCGGTCTTGAGGCGCCACCGCACCGTGCCCGCGGGGACGCCCTGCGTGCGCGCGATCTCGGCCGCACTCTCGCCGTCGAGGTATCTCCGGATCACGGTCGTACGAAACGGCTCGTCGAGAACGACCAGCGCCGTCGACAGCCGCTCGAGAACGCGCGCCCGATCGATCGGGTCATCGCGCTGCTCCTCCGCCTCGTCTGCCGCGACCGTCTGTTCCCGCGCTCTGCGCCGCGACTCGGCCCGACGGTTCATTCGCCAGCGATTGCGCAGGACCGTCGCGAGCCACGGCCGTGTCGGCCGCTCCTCGTCAGGCGGGTGCGTGATCGCTGCGATGGCTGTGTCCTGCAGGAGGTCATCCGTCTCGGCATCACCATGGACGAGCGAGCGCGCGAGGGCCCGGAGCCCATCGAGGTCGCGGAGCACGGCATCCGGCGTCACCCCCACAGCATGCCGCCAGCGGAGGAAGTGTTGGCCCTGGGTGGACCATTCCTCGCCGGCACTGCCGTCTGCTGCGTCACTCACCGCCGATGGTTCTGCGCCCAGTCGCATCTCACCAGCCTGCGCGGACCATCGCGTACGCGCGAAACCACCTGACGTAGAACACGAGCGAACAGAGCTCCGGACGAGCCGGGGAACCGACGTCCAACGAGCGAACCAGGCTGCACAACGATTGGCACCGACTGTCGTGCCGCGCTTTCTTCATTTTGTTCTTGACGTGCTCCAGAGCGCCGCGCGGAGCCTGGTGACGAACAGCGAGTTGATCTCTCACTCCGCGCGCTGGCGAGCGTTCTCGGCGCGTTCTCGGCTGCAATGTGATCTCTCGCCGAGGAATCGGATCTCGGCGCGCCTCGCGCACGCCATCGATCCGGAATTTCGCGTGGTATTCGAGAACATCGAACCAGCGAGGAGGGGGAGATGCTGCGTGATGGATCGCGAGAGGTGGAGTACGAGGCGCGTGCCGGTGGGGCGGGCAGGACGGCTCGAGCGGAAGAGAACGACTGGCGCGAGGTGCACGGTCACCTGCGCAGCAACGCTCGCCGCCGTGCGGCGCTCGATGCCAGCGAGGCGTACTGGCTGCGTGAGGCGGAGCGCGTGCAGGTCTGGAAGCCGCTCGGCATGGTTTCGATCCTCGACTACATGGAGAGGGTGCTGGGCTATGCGCCTCGCACGGCGCAGGATCGGCTGCGCGTCGCGAGGGCGCTCGCACACCTGCCGGTGCTGACCGAGTCGCTGGGCGAGGCTGACGGCTTGACGTTCTCGGCGGTGCGCGAGCTCGTTCGCGTCGCGACACCCGATACCGAGCATCTGTGGCTCGAGGCCGCGACTGGCAAGAACCAGCGCGAGCTCGAGGAGCTGGTCGCCGGACACGCGCCAGGTGATCACCCTGATGATCCCGTGGATCCGGAGATCCGTTCGCACGTCGTTCGCTACGAGCTATCGCCCGCGACGTTTGCACTCGTGCGGCAAGCCAAGCTCGCGCTGGACGAGGAGCACGGCCGCCATCTCGACGACGACCCGTTCATCGCCGCGCTGTGCGCCGCGGTGCTCGACGGAGGCGCGCCTTGCGAGCCCACCGGCCGGGCGAAGTTTCAGATCGCGACGATTGTCTGCGAGCGCTGCGACCAGGCCTGGCAGGAGGGAGCTGGCGCTCGTGTCCCGATCGACGCGGGTAGCCTCGCGCGTGCGCGATGCGATGCCCAGCACCTGGGCTCGCTCGAGGCCGAACAACCTGCCCGCGCGGTTCAGGACATCCCACCGGGGATCGCACGGTTCGTGTGGCGCCGCGATCACGGGCGCTGCCAGACGCCCGGCTGCCGATCTGCTCGCGGGCTCGAGCTCCACCACATCGTCGCGCGCGCCGATGGAGGCATCCACGATCCGAAGAACCTCACCCTGCGCTGCTCGGGATGCCACACCGCCCACCACGCAGGGACGCTGATGATCCGCGGCATTGCACCAAATCAACTCGAGACCCGGCGGCGTCAGGATCATGCGGCGCCCGTTGGTCCGAGCGCAGCGGTCCCTGCTCCCGTGGGCGCGACGAAGATCGATGATACGACCGTGCGTGTGCAGGCCCACAAGGCTCTCGTCGCGCTAGGTTGGAAGTCAGGGATCGCGAGGACCGCCGTCGAGTCGGCGTGCGCTCACGTGGGCAGCGATGCGGAGATCGAGGTCGTGATTCGCGAGGCGCTTCGAAAATGCCCCAGGCCCACCGGATGACGGCACCTCGAGCGTTGCTTCGCGAAGTACCCGCTGCCGTCGCATCGTCGGCGTCTGGGCGCCCTCGTGTTCGCACGACCTCGCGTCATCGAACCGGACAGGAGCCTGAGGCGGAAGCCCCCCGTACTCCGTCGACCTGGACGTATCCGGAGCTCTGCTTGCTCGCGCTCTACGTCAGCTCGGCTCGTGCGAGCACCTTGCGGCGGGAGGGATTCGAGACTCCGCGCCGGGCTTGAATGCTCGGACGAGAGATCCATGCCTTGCTGTCAGGAGTAGGACCCGCTCAGGCTGAACCGAACGATGGAATCGGCTCACGCGACCGCAGCCAAACTTCCGGCAGGGTTTCCTGCGGTGCCGAAAGCGCGACGATTCCACCCACGGTTGCCAACATCGTATCGCGGTCAGCCTCGGACGCTTGCGTTCCCTGCAGCGCAGCAAAGATCGCGTCGGCGTAGCTGTGTGGAAATCGTGCAGCGCACCACAGAGCGAACGGCACGGTGTCGGCGCACTGGATCTCGCGCCCGTCACCGAGAGACGCTGCTGCGTCGACGGGGCTCGCATCGAGATGCCGGGCAGCAGATGCAACCCGATCACGAATCGGGCCCGCGGGTGTGAACGTCGCAATGCGGTCAAGGAAGGCAGCGGCGTTCCACGCTCCGAGGTTGTCTCGTTGCTGCCAGGCAAGTGCGGCGGCAACACCAACGGCAACTGCACCGGCCTTTCCGTCGGGGTGAGCATGTGTAACCTCGGCAGATGCGACGGACTGCTCCACCACGCGATCGAGATCATCTGCAAAGTAGGCTCCGACCGGTGCAACTCGCATCGCAGAGCCGTTCCCGAGAGAGCCTCCACGAAACAGCTCGACAGAGACTTCACGCCAAGGACGGCCTCGCACAAGTTGCGATAGCAGCCAGTACGCGCCCGCTCCGTAACCCCGATTCGGCTCGCGTTCGAAGCGCGTTGCAAATTCGACAGCAAGTGCATCGCGGTCGATCTCTCGATACCGAAATAACGTCGTAACGAGTCCGATGGCCATGACGGTGTCATCCGTATAGGTCCACGGCGCTGGCGGAACGCTGCGCGTCTCGAGGCGCAGCGAAGCCTCGGGCGAGAAGGCCCACGCCTTGCCAAGGGCGTCGCCAACGGACAGCCCGTCAAGGGCCCTCCATGCACGGGCCGCAGAGTCGTCGGCCATGCCGCAATCGTAGCCGAAGCCTGCGTCAGGCGCTGCGCTTCATCCGGTGACGACCCGCGAGACCCTCGGCGGCCATCGCGGCCTTGACGGCGGGTCGATGGGCGATCCGATCCTCGTAGTCGTCGAGACGGGGCCACATCGAGAGGTCGATCCCGAACTTGTCGCACCACTGGAGCATCACGAACAGGTAGGCGTCTGCGACGGTGAATGACTCGCCGAACAGGAAGGCCCGATCGTCGAGCACCGCCTCGAGGTAGGTCATCCGCTCGCCGATCTTGCCGCGCTGGGTGGACTGCACGCTCTGCGGAGTCCTGGCGTTGAACAGCGGACTGAACTGCTTGTGGAGCTCGGTCGAGATGAACGCGAGCCACTCCTGGATGTGGTAGCGGTCGAGCGTGCCGGGCGGCGGGATCAGCTGCTGCGTGGGGACGAGATCGGCGACGAACTGGAGGATCACCTGCGCCTCGGTCACGGTCTCGCCGCCGTCGAGCTCGAGGCACGGGACATAGCCCTTGGCGTTGATCTCGAGAAAGTCACGGCCGCTCGCGGTCCGCTTGGTCGCGAGATCGACCCGCTCGAGATCGAACCGCCGATCGGCCTCCCGCAGCACGATATGGGGCGCGAGCGAACACGCTCCTGGCGAGTAGTACAGCTTCATGATGCGACAACCAGACGCAGACTGCGTGCCAAGCTGGTCACGTGGCGCCTCCGCACGGTGCGCATCAGCGCACGGCGATCCGGGCCGTTGATCGCGATTTCTCGTCGCGCTCCTGGGCACATCGAGTGCAGCCCTGAACGGCGATGAATTCCTCGCACGGTCCCGAGTCCCGCCGCCTGCTCGAGAAGCTGATCCGGGAGATCCTGCGGGCCGAGACCCAGGCCGTCGACCACCCGGTGCGTGAGCTCAAGCGGATCGGAGAGGTTCCGCCCGTCGCCACGCTCCAGGACGTGGCCACACACGCTGTCGCGATGCGGGAGCGGTTCATCGACGTCCTCCACGCGAACGAGCTCGCGTTCCACCGGGGCACGTTCGGTGCGACGCTCGCTACCCTGCGTCACCTGGTGATCGATCGCGTGATCGATGCGGAGCGGTCGTACCGCACAGCCCTGTTCGATCTTCGCCACGGGATCGACGTCGTGAAGCTGCTGCGCGCAGTGGCGTGGCGTGTCGAGCTCTTCGGTTTGATCCGCTGGTGTGACGACTGGCTCGGCGCCCGCCGCACACTCGTGGCGCGCGTCGAGGCACAGCTCGCGTGGTTCCCCGAGCAGGAGATCCTCGCCGCACAGCGCGCCGCGATGGTCGAGGAAGCGGCTACCGAGATCGCCGAAGAGGAGCGCGAGCGGACCAGCGAATCGCGCGAGTGGCACACCGATCGCATTCCCTGAATGCAGGCACGACCGGGACAAACGATTCGGGCGGATCATCGACCCACCGACCGTTACTCTCGAGAATGAACAACGTCTCGAGAAGCAGTGACCGACGATGGCCATGTCACGTTGGTTCCGCACCCGAGTCGTGCCATCTATTTCGCTCGCGGCACCCATGCCGCAGGGACGTTCTTCGACGAGCTGCGCTCGTGATCAGGGCTTCGTGAACGTGCGCGTGTAGTCGACGTTGCCCTGGCCGTCGTAGAACGTGCCCGTGAACGTGTCGCCGTCGATGTCGGCGTAGAAGAAGCCGACCTTCGCCGCATCCTCGAAGAACACCTCGTTGCCGCGGTCGCGGATCTCGGTCGTCGACGCGCCTGCGCCCGACACGATCATCTCGGTGCCGCCGAGCACGGTCGGCTCGTTGATCCACTGGCGGCTGTGGTCGTGACCGGAGAAGTAGATGTCGCCGAGCCCGGAGAGGTGGTTGTCGAAGAACGTCTTCACGGACTCGCCGTTCTGGATCGGCAGCGGGTTCGAGATCGGGATCCCCGCGAGCTCCGGCGCGTCGTAGTCGCCGGCGTTGCCGTGCGTGCCGTTGGACAGATACGGATGGTGGCCGGCGAGGATCCTCCAGTCCTTGTCGGCCACCTCCATCATCGCGGTCGGCAGCCACGCGGCCTGATCGCCGTACTGGGTGTTCTCCCAGATCATCGCGTTGGTATCGAGGACGATGAAGCCGACGTGGTTGACGCTGAACGTGTAGTGCGTCGCGGGCATGTTCCACTTGGTCGACACCTGTGTGTAGTCGACCTCGATCTTGCCCTTGTTGAACTCGTTGCCGATGCCGGGCGCGTCGATGATCAGGTTGCCACCGTTGTCGTGGTTCCCGAGCGCCGCGTAGAACGGCAGGTCGACGTCCATGTACGGCTGCTCGAACTTCGTCTGCCACTGAGGATCGGTGACGCTCGAGACGCCCGCGTCGTAGATGTTGTCGCCGAGCATGAGGACGAAGTCGCAGCCCTTCGCGGCGCACACGTCGCGCATCGCGACCGCGACCTGACGCTGCGCCGGGTTGCCCTTGCCCGCGTCACCGATCGCGACGAAGCGCGTCCGCTTGGCGATCATCGTGCCGGCGTCGACATCACCGCTGCCGCTGCCGCTGCCGCTGCCGCTCCCACCTCCTCCACCGCCGCCACCGCCACCACCATCGCCCGCGCTGCTACACGCCGCGAGCGCGAGCAAGCCCGCTCCGAGGGTCCTCATCATGCGCGGAACCTAGCTCAGGTCCCCGTTCCACGGTTGCGCAAACTGCGCAGGGGGGGGTTACAGCTCGATCCCGAGCAGGCCCCGGACCGTGGCGTCGTCGGCAGCGTCGGTGACGCCGAACCCGACCGTCACGGAGATCCAGAACTTCGACGTCGGCGCGACGCTCAGGACCGGTCCGACCGAGGCGCTGACCGCATCCTGGGGACGGGGCCCGTCGAGCCGGCTGTCCCCGGTCTCACCATAGGTCTCGACCCCCGCGCGGACCCGATCGTGAACCGCGTAGGTCGCGCCGGCGGCCCAGCCGAACACGGCCTCGAAGTCACCGGTGACGTCGGCCCCAAACCGCACGTTGACGATCCCGTTGGCGGCCAGCATCACGCGATCGAAGTCGCGTGCGGCGATCACGCGGAGCGCGAGCGGATAGATGCTGCGGTCGATGATCTTCGACGCCTCGAGACCGACCGCGAGATCGACCGGCCACTCCGCGCGGTCCGCGAACCGGTATCGCGAGGTGAGCGTCATGCGATCGAGCACGAGTGCACCGCGACCGACCTGCGCGAGCTCGGTGATGACACTGACGTCCCAGTGCTCGAGCAGACCGTGCTCGACCTCGACGCGATAGTCGAACTGATCAGGGAAACCGTCGATCGCGTTCCCCGAGACTCGACGCGCGGTGTGCCAGAGCTGGACCGACGTCGTGCCCTCCGGCTGGGTCGAGTACTCGTACGTGCGCGTCAGCGAGCGCACGTCCGCGGCCGCGAACGTGGGTGCGCCGAGCACGACGAGCACGACGAGCGCCCGCATCAGATCGAGATCGAGCCCTTGCGGAAGTCGGTCTTGCGCAGGTGGACGTTGATGCAGACGGGGCGCCCCGTCTTCGCGATCGCCTTCGCCTCGGCGAGCGTCGCATCGACACGCGCGGGGTCCGTGAGCTGGAGCCCGACGCCGCCGTAGCCCTCGGCGACCTTGTGATAGTCAGTGCGCCGCAGGTCACAGCCGAGCGTCGTGCCGAGGATCTCGACCTGCTCGCGCGCGATCTGCGCCCACGATGCGTCGTTGCCGATGATCGCGATCGGCGCGACCCCGTGACGTACGAACGAGTCGAACTCGGCGAGCGTGTACGCCGAGCTACCGTCGCCCCAGATCAACCAGACCTCGCGGCCGGGCCGCACGAGCGACGCGCCGAGCGCAAACCCACCACCGACGCCGAGCGTGCCGAACACGCCCGGATCGAGCCACGAGAGCGGTGCGCGAGGCCGCACGATGTAGCTCGCGGTCGCGACGAAGTCGCCACCGTCGACGACGAGCACCGCATCATCGGCCATCGCCTCCTCGACACGGAGGAACAGGTGCAGTGGATCGATCAGCTCGCCCTTGGGCTGCGCCTTCGCGGCGATCTCGGCGTCGCGCTTGGCCTCGGTACCCTTGAGCTGCTCGAGCCAGCCGCGCCACGAGTCGCCCGCCGAGCTGACCCGATCGGCCAGCGCGACGAGGAAGTCGCCCGCGTGCATCTCGATCCCGATGTCGGGGCGGCGGTTCTTCTTGAGCTCGTGGGCCGACAGGTTCGCGGCGATCAGCGTCGCGTGCTTGTTGATGCCGCGGCCGTAGCCGAGTCGGAAGTCGAACGGGAAGCCGCAGACGATCACGACGTCGGCTTCCTTGAGCGCGGCGCCGCGGTTGTGGCGAAGCTGTAGCTCGTGGGAGCGACCGAGCAGGCCGCGCGCCGTTCCGGCGAGAAACACCGGCGTTCCGAGCATCCCGAGCGCGCGAGCGAGCCGGCCCGGATCCTTGACGTTGACCATCGTCTGGCTGCCGACGACGATCACCGGCTTCTGCGCACCCTTGAGCGCGGCGGCCGCACGGTCGAGCGCGGAGTTGTCGTTACGCAGGCTCGGCAACTTCGACGGCAGATGAACCTCGGGCCAGGTCGGCGCGCGGAACTGCTTGTAGAGGTGCCCCTTGACGTAGAGCTCGAGCGCCTTGGCTCCGATGCCCTTCGCCTTGCCCATCCCCGTCTCCTTCTCGTACCACTGCCGCACGATCTCCTCGGGATACAGGAGATCGACGGGCACCTCGACGAACACGGGACCCGGGACGCCCTCCATCGCGATCTGACACGCGCGTTCGACGGTCGGTGCGAGTGCCGGGACGGTCTTGACCATCACGGACCACTTCGTCATCGACTTCATGATCGAGAGCTGGTCGATGTCCTGGAGCGCGCCGCGTCCTTTGAGCAGCGTCGCCGTCGAGCCGCCGAACACGATCAAGGGCGACTGCGCCATCTGCGCGTTCTTGATCGGGGTGGCCATGTTGGTCACACCCGGGCCCGCCGTGACGGCCGCGACCCCGATGGTCCCGGTCATCCGGGCCACTGCATCCGCGGCAAACACGGCGTTCGCCTCGTCGCGGACGTCGATCACCCTGATCCCCTTGGCCTGCGCGCCCGTAAGGATGGGAGAGATGTGGCCACCACACAGGGTGAACAGGTGCGTCGCACCGTGACGCGCGAGAACTTCTGCGATCAGGTCACCACCGTGGGGCATGGCGGTCAGTCTCGCGCGCCGTGCTAGCCTGCGAAAGGGTCTGCGGTGTCGAACCTCGTTCTCTACTCGATCCCAGCGTTCATCGTCCTCCTGCTCCTGGAGCTGGCCTGGTCCCGGAAGCACGCGGAGTACGTCGGCTACGAGACCAAGGACACGTTCGCTAGCCTGTCGATGGGCCTGATCAACGTGGTGATCGCGGGCGGCGCGAAGTTCCTCTCGATTCCGATCCTCGCGATCCTCTACCAGCATCGCCTCGTCGACATCCCGGCTGCGCTCGGGGCATGGTCCTGGCTCGTCCTCTTGTTTGCCGAGGACCTCTGTTACTACTGGTTCCACCGCCTGCATCACGAGGTGCGGGTGCTGTGGGCCGCGCACGTCAACCATCACTCGAGCCAGCACTACAACCTGTCCACTGCGCTGCGGCAGCCGCTGCTGACGCCGTTCACGGGCCCGATGTTCTGGTTCCCGCTCGCGCTGATCGGCTTCCCGCCATGGATGATCCTGACGGCGCAGGCGATCTCCCTGCTCTATCAGTTCGGGCTGCACACCGAAGCGATCGACAGGCTCGGCCCGCTCGAGTGGTTCATGAACACGCCGTCGCACCACCGCGTCCACCACGGTGCGAACGTCGCGTACCTCGACAAGAACCACGCCGGCATCTTCATCATCTGGGACCGGCTGTTCGGGACGTTCGCGCGCGAACAGGAGAAGGTCGTCTACGGTCTGACGACGAACATCACGTCGTACAACCCGTTCGTGATCGGCTTTCACGAGGTCGGCTCGATCGCCCGCGACGTCGCGAAGGCGCCGACGCTCCGCGCCAAGCTCGGCTACCTGTTCGCGCCTCCGGGGTGGAGCCATGACGGCTCGACGCAGACCGCGACCCAGCTCCAGAAGAAGCTGCGGACCTAGAACAGCCCGAGCTGGCGCGGCGTCGACGGCCACGCCGGCAGCTCGCCGACGTCGGCGTGTGCGCGTAGCATCGCGTGAAACGCATACGCGTTCTCGGGCGCGAACGTGTCGTCGGGCGCGTGCATGAAGAAGTACGGCTGCTTGCCCTCGACGATCCACGTCGCGACCTGCGCCGCCCACGGCTCGACGAGGTGGCGGCCCTGATCGAACACGTCGTGGGGAACGCAGCGCACGAACGGCCTGGTCGCCGTGGCGCGCATCACGACCGGCAGGTTCGGCTTCTTGTCGCGCGCCTCCGCGTGCTCGAGGCTGTGGCTGGCGTGGATGCCGCGCGTATCCATGATCACGAGATCGACTCCACGCGCGACCAGGAGCTCGAGCAAGGCGACCTCGGCCGGACCACCCGCGAAGAACGTATCGTGTCGGACCTCGACCGCGTAGTGAAACTCCGACGGCAACGCCGCGAGGAACGCCTCCAGGCGTGGAAGATGCTCGGGACCGAACCGCGGCGGGATCTGGAGGAACAGCGTTCCGAGCAGCTCGCCGAGCGGACCGACGCGATCGAGGAACGTGGTGACGTCGCCCGCGCTGTCGATCAGCAGCCGATCGTGCGTGACCTCGCGCGGAAACTTGAAGCAGAACCGAAATGACGAGGGGACCGAGGCGCGCCACCGCGCAACGATCTCAGGCGTCGGCAGCGCGTAGAACGTGGTGTTGCCCTCGACGGTGTTGAACACCTCGGCATAGCGCGCGAGAAAGTCGCCATGCTTGGTGCCCGCGGGGAACAGGCGACCGACCCACTCCTTCATGCCCCAGCCAGGACAGCCCAGGTAGTACCCGCGGATCGGCATCGCGCCCCCGAACGTGTCACGATCTTGGCGTGCGGATCGCGTGCCTCGCCGAGTCCCGCGGTCATTGCTTGCTCGCGAACGCGCCGCTGATGGTTGCCGTGACCCCACCAGAGCGGGAGGTCGAGAGCAACAATCGCCGGCGGGCGTTGCATCGACCTGGTGTCTGCGGTTCCCGATCGAATTGTCGAACCGCGAGGACGATTGGCGGTTCGCTTTGCCCATGACAGCTGACCCCGAAGCACGAATAGCCAG
>JANOPP010000334.1:0-9630 GCA_031421915.1 Myxococcales bacterium
CTCTACGAGTGCGGCTTCCGCTGGGTGCGCTCGCTCGACTTCAACGAGCTCGCCCTCGAGCTGCTCGGCGACTATCAGCGCGACCGGCAGTTCCGGTTCCAGCACATCGCGCTCGCGTCGGCGAAGACGCCCGTCGCCGGCTGGCCCTAGCGTAACTCGCGTCTGACGATCGCCGCGCCCTCGGCGAGCGCGCGCAGCTTCTCGATCGCGACGACGCGCGGCAGCTGCTTGAGGCCACAGTCAGTCGTCAGCGTGACGCGCTCGGCGTCGATGTGCTTGAGCACCTTGCGCGTACGCTCGGCGACCTGCTCCGGGTGCTCGATCTCGAGCGTGCGGACGTCGATCACGCCGACGTGCGCCTTCTTGTCGCTCGGAATCTTGCGCAGGAGGTCAGCGTCCTCCATCTCGCGGCACGCGAAGTCGAGGACGTACGCGTCGACCTTGGCGCCGTGATAGTGCGGATGATCTCGCGGTAACCACCGGCCGTCATACCCTCGAGCTTGTTACCCCAGGCGTTGCCCATGCAGAAGTGCCACGAGCGCTCCACGCCCTGCGGAATCTCCGACATCGTGCGGTCGACGATATCCGTGACCCAGTCGTAGTCCTTCTCGCCCGAGAGGTGTGGCATCCACGCGCCGAGGTCCTCGAGCTGGATGTGCTTGCAGCCGGCGCCGACGACCTCGCCGATCTCGGCGCGGAACACCTCGGCGAGCGCACGCGACAGGTCATAGCGGTTCTTCACCGGACCCGCCTTGAAGTGCGCGAGCGTCGAGAGCTGGACCGGGCCCGCACCGATACACGCCTTCACCGGCTTCTGCGTGTGGCGCTGCGCCCAGCGATAGATCAGCTCCATGCGAACCGGGCCGCGCTCGATCGGTCCTTCGACGCCGACGCCGCCGGCCTCGTCGAGGGCCCACACATCGCGTCCCTTCGCCTTCGCGCGCGCGGGGTGCGGCAGCTTCTCGCTCGAGAAGCCCTTGGTGCGTTCGAGCCAGTACCAGAGGAACGACCCGATCCCCATGTGGTAGTCGTCGAACCACATCTGTCCGTCGGTGAGGATGTCGAGGCCCGCGTCCTCCTGATCCTTGATCACGACGCGCGTCGCATCGTGGAACGCTTCAGCGTGCGCGGCGACCTTGAACGCATCGAGCACATCCTTGCCCGCGAGCTGGTGCGTGAACCAGGCGGGGCGCGGATAAGAGCCCACCATCGTCGTCGGGAGGAGCTGGGTCATGGCGTCGGGATACTACGTCGGCGCGTGCGTGCGCACGGGCAATCCGCCTGTCACCGACGTGTTACCCGTCAGGGGCAGGTCGCGGTCGAGCCGTTGCGCGTCGCCGCGCCGAAGCCGCACGACACGACGCAGTCCGGACCGACGCAGTCGGTGACGGTACAACCCGTCGACGGGCACGTGACGTGGCACTCGGTGCTGCCACCACAGTCGACGTTGCAGCTCGACGAGCCGCGGCACTCGACGTGGCACTCCTCGTTCTCGGCGCACTGCACGTCGAGCGGTCCCGAGCTGCCCTGGATGTGGCACTCGTTGCCGCCCGGGTCGCACTCGAAGTCGCAGCCACCGGTGTCAACACACACGCAGTTGTCCCCCGAACACTCCGTGGAGGTGTTGCAGGCGGCGGTGGCGAGCGCGAGACCGATGAACAAGAGGAGGCTGGTGAGAAGCTTCATGTTCCCTTGATACGGCCTCGGGCGCCGAGGGCCGACATCAGGGCGACATCACATGGGCGGGTCGCAGGCGTAGAATTGGCAGGTGCCCCAGGGGTAGTCGTCGTTGGGGCAACAGTGCGGATCGGAGGACGGGCAGTCTCCATCGACGGTGCAGATCGCGCGGAGCTCGTCGCACGACGCGCGGCACGCGATGAGGTCCCCGTCGCAACACGAGTCGCTTGACTGGCAGTCCGCGGGCCCGTCGCACAGCGCCGCGTAGCCGCTGGGACACTCGTCGCCGGCTGGAATGCAGCGCGGCGGGTTCGTCGTGTCGACGCAGCACTGCTGCTCTGGCGTACACGTGCCACCGACGCCACACAGAACCTCTCCGGATGCACCACCACGCCGGCAGCGCCCCCCGACGCACGCTTGATCGGGTGGACAGCCCCGCTTCGCGTCGCACAGGAACAGGGTGTTGTCGTAGTCGTGCTCGCACGCTCCGAAGAGGACGAGCAACACCAGCGCCAGCCGCACGCAAGGACGCTAACACGCTAGCATCGTCGCGTGGAGCCGTCCCGTCTGCGCTGCGTGCTGGTGATTGCCGATGGGCCGTCGCGCCGCGTCGGCCCGAGCGGTGTGTTGATCGGTCGCCAGAAGGACTGCGATCTCGTCGCGCTCGATCCGAGCGTCAGCCGTCGTCACGCTCTCGTGCGGATCACGGCGGAGGGGGCCGAGGTCGTGCCGCTCGGCCGCGAGCCGATCACGCTCAACGGCAAGCCGAGCGACAAACCACAGCACCTCGCCGATGGGGACGTGCTCGCCATTCCAGGCCTGACACTCTCCGTGCAGATCGAGGCGCAGTCCGCGAAGGTCGAGGGACCGGGTGGATACGTGCTCGAGCGCGCCCTGGGTGGGAGCTTCGGCGTCGCGCACACGCCGTTCGTGATCGGCGGTGGATCGACGGACGACTTGATCGTCAAGAAGTGGCCGGAGGCGGTGCTCCAGCTGCACGTCGCGCAGGGCGAGCTGTTCGTCGAGCTGCGCGAGGGGACGGCCGAGCACAATGGCGAGCTGATCGAGCCCGGCGTGCTCGAGCCGCTGATGGTCGACGACACGCTGACCTGTCTCGGCGAGACGTTCACGATCCATCACGCACGTGGCCGCGACGCCGCGACCACCGCGGTGTCGTCGCGCTCGGACTTGCCCGTTCGCGCCGAGATCGAGCTCCTGCCGCGCGGCGGCCGGATCGTGTTCACGCTCGCGGTCGGCGAGCGCGCGGTCTATCTCTCCGATCGCCGCTTCGATCTGATGATGGCGCTGCTCGAGCCTCCCGGGGGCTACGCTGCGGGTGAGTTCATCCCCGACGACACCGTGCGCAGTGTCGTGTGGCCTCGGAACCCGGCGGTCAGCCGACCCGAGATCAACATGCTGATCTCGCGGTGCCGCAAGGACCTCGTCGACGCCGGCTTGGCAGGCCCGCGCCTGATCGAGCGGGCCCCGGGCGGGGGAGGGACCCGGATCACGCTCGCCCGGAACGCGATCGTCGTCGTGAAGCAGTGATCTGGTAGGATCACGGCCGAGTGGGACTTCCGCGGATCGAGACCGTCGGGCGCTACGAGCTCTTGATCGAGCTCGCGAAGGGCGGCATGGCGGAGCTGTACCTGGGTCGCCTGCACGGTGTCGGCGGGTTCACGAAGCTGGTCGCGATCAAGCGGATCCTCCCGCACCTGGCGGAGGACAAGCTGTTCGTCGAGATGTTCCTCAACGAGGGACGGATCGCCGCACACCTCTCGCACCCCAACGTGTGTGCGGTCCACGAGCTCGGCGAGTCCGATGGGAACTTGTTCCTGGCGATGGAGTATCTCGACGGCGTGTCCTGGGACGCGCTGATCAAGAACCAGCCGCGGACGCCGCCCGGCAACGAGATCACGCTCCGCCTCGTCGCCGGCGTGATCGCTCAGGCCTGTGAGGGTCTGCACTACGCCCACGAGCTCCGCGATCACGACGGCACCCCGACGCCGGTCGTGCATCGCGACGTCTCGCCACAGAACCTCTTCGTCACCGTCGACGGTGCATGCAAGGTGCTCGACTTCGGCGTCTCCAAGATGCTCAAGGACGGGCCCCGCACGCGCACCGGCGTCCTCAAGGGCAAGCTGCCGTACATGTCGCCCGAGCAGATCCAGGGCGAGACGGTCGATTCGCGCTCGGACGTGTTCGCGCTCGGTGTCGTCGTGTGGGAGGCGCTGACCGGTACGTCGCTGTTCGACCGCGATACGGACTTCTTGATCTGGAAGGCGATCACCGAGGCGCCGATCCCACCGCTCGCGCAGTACGGCTATCCACCGGAGATCGATGCCGTGCTCGGCCACGCACTCGCTCGTGACAAGGAGCAGCGGTTCCGCAGCGCCCGCGCGTTCGGTGAAGCGTTGCGCCACGCGGTGGGGCTCGTCGGTGGCGCCTACGATCCCGACGAGATCGCGACCGCGCTCAAGGCCGCGTGCGGCGAGCGAATCACGAAGCGCTCGCAGCAGGTCGCTGCGGTCGTCACACAGCGACGGTCGAATCCGGCGCTCTCACCGAGCGATACGATCGAGGACGAGGCGGCGTCGACGGCGAGCCTGGCCAGGTCCGGCGACCGTGGTGCGGATTCGACGGTGAGCCTGCGCTCGGAGCCGGTTCGCATCCAGCGCGAGGCGCGCGATCAGCGCGATACCGAGATCGACAAGCGGCCACGACGACGCTGGCCCGTCGTCGCCGCGGGGCTGTTCGCGCTCGCGGGCGGCATCGCCGTCGTGATCGCCGTGACCCGCGACAAGGACAGCGTCGAGGCGCTGGCACCCGCGCCAGTTGCTGCGGAGCCGACGCCGGCCGACAAGCTCACTGCCGCGGCGCCAAAGATCAAAATGGCAGTCGACACGCTGGCGGCGCTCGGCACGATGCAGCCGGAGATCGAGAGCTTCAAGGCGAACATGCAGACGCTCGACGACGCGAGCCGCGACAAGGCCGTGACGAAGCCGGCCAAGCCGGTGAAGACCAAGCCGCCGGTCGCGACGAGCGGGGATCCCGGCACGTTCAGCGTCGACTCGACGGGCTACGCGAAGATCTACATCGACGGTACGTACGTCGACGACACGCCGTTCCATCACAAGCTCGCGCCCGGCAAGCACACCGTGCGCGCCGTGCATCCGGGTACCGGACGCGAGAAGACGTTCTCGATCCGCGTCGAGCCCGGCAAGACCGTGAACTCGGGCAAGCTCACGTGGTGATGCGCCCACTCGCAGTCCTCGTCGCGATGCTCGTCTCGGCGTCCGCCGCGCATGCCGACAGTCCCAAGCTCGCTGACGCACGCAAGGCGATCGACGAGGTCCGGTTCGACGACGCACAGCGCCTGCTGGTCGGTGCGCTCGCTGATGGTGATAACTCGCCTGCCGGGGTGCGCGAGATCTACAAGCTCTCGGCGAGCACGGCGGTCGTGCTCGGCCAGCGCGAGATCGGCGAGCAGTACTACCGGCGGTGGCTGGCGCTCGACGCGTCGGCCGCCGTCGGCCCCGATATCGCGCCCAAGCTCCGCGCTCCGTTCGAGGCCGCGCAGACGTACATCGCCGCTCACGGTCGGCTGTCAGCGACGACGACCCGCCTGTCTCGGTACGAGCTCGACGTCGCGGTGGTCGATCCGCTCGCGATGGCGGCGTCGGCCACGATCGTCGGGAGCACGCCGGTCGCGCTATCGACGGAGCGCCGCGCCCGCCTCACTCCGACCGATGCGGGCTCGGTCGTCATCGCGATCCTCGATGATCGTGGCAACCGGCTGCTCGAGCTGTCGGCGGGCCCGGCGGCCGAGGACGCGATCGTTGGCAAGGTTGATCCCGCCGATGATCCGTACGCGCCCGATCTGACCAAGCCGCTGCCCCCGCAGGCCGAGCCGACGGAGCCACGGCGGTGGCGCGTATGGTTCCTCTTCGCCGTCACCTCCGCTGCGCTGCTCGGGACGGGCGTTGGCTTTGGCATGCTCGCGACCAACACGACAGAGACGCTCGAAGAAGAGATCGCGGCGAGCAGGACGCACTACTACGAGGACATTGCCGAACGCGAGAAGCGGATCAACGCGTACATCGCGATCGGCGGGTCGCTGTTTGGTGCCGGCGTGATCCTCGCGATCCCGGCCGTCTATCTGTTCTGGCGTTCGCGCAAGGACGACGAGCCCGCGGTGGTCCCCGTCGTGAGCGGCGGCTCCGCCGGCGCTGCGGTCGTCGGTCGCTTCTAGATCTAGTAGAGGCGGTGCAGGTGCGTGCCGCGATAGTAGTGGCCGAGGATCTTGTCGTGACCCTTGCCGGCGGTCGCCATCCCGATCGCACCCATCTGGCACATGCCGACGCCGTGGCCGAAGCCGGCACCGCGGAACACGAACGTGTCGCCGTCCCGGCTGATCTCGAACAGCGTCGACTTGAGCCCCCCGAGCAGGCGGCGGATCTTGAGGTCACCGACGATGTCGACCGAGCTCTTGTCGCCCTTGATCGTGAGCGTCCCGATCCGGCCCGACACGCCGCGCTTCTTCGCGACGAGGTCCTTCACGCGGCCGACCTCGGGGTAGTCGATCGCGATCCGCGCGCCGAGGTCGTCGGCGCGTAGCTTCTCGGTCCAGCGGAAGCGGCCCTTGCCGAGCTTGCCCTTGCTGCACCACGAGTCGTTGCCGCCGTCGAGAAAGGCATCGAGGTTGTCGTCGGTGACGCGCGACATCCCGCCCTTGGGATCGTCGGTCCGGCCGCGCAGCGACGGATCGGGCTCGCCGCCCCAGATGTGATCGTTGTCCTCGGTGTGGCCACCGCACGACGCGCTGTAGCGGATGTCGACGAGCCCGCCACCGTCGCGAAGCAGGACGATGCCGCGCGTCTTCTCCACGGCCTTGGTCGTCCGTGGGTCTTCCTTGCCGGCGCCGGCGTAGACCTGGCACTGCTGCGTCGAGCACAAGAGGAACGGATCGGTGAGGTTGCGGCGACCGATCTTCTCGAGCAGCTCCGTGCGTGCCGCGATCGCCTGCGCCTCGAGCGCCTGCTGCGGAGCATCGGGATACATCTCTGCCGGTACGAGCCCGGCGAGCAGCTTGTCCTCGGGCACCGCGTTGGCGACGAGCAGCGAGCCGTCGCGGTCGAGCGTGATGTAGACGGCGCCCCAGTAGCGGCGGTCCTCGGTACCCGTGTCGAGCTGCGAGCCGCCAGTCCCGGTCGGGACATCGGCCACCGTCAGCGTCTCGGTCGGACGCTTCGCCGTGAACCACAGCACCGACGTATTGCGAATCGTCGCTCCGCCCGAGCGCGCGACGATCACTCCGGCGGGCCGGCGAACCAGCTCCTGGTGGACCTGCGTCTGCAGTCCGAACCGCTTCGCGAGCTCGGCCGAGCGCGCCGTGCCCTTGCCCGCAGCGACGGGATCGATCGCGATCCGCATCTCGCGCGTGTCGATGACCTCACCGTCGACGCCGAACACGGTCCCGATCTCGAACGTGCGCGGATCGAACCCGCGCTCCTTCCAGCGCGCCATCGCGGTGGTGATGCCGGTCGTGTCCTCGGGCTGGAAGGTCTCGACGACCGTCCAGTCGTGGATCACGGCGGGCTTCGTGTTCTCGGCCGTGATCGTCCACGCCTCACCACCGTCCGCCTCGATCGTCGAGCCACTCTTGCCGTCGGGCCGGACGACGATGCCGCCCTTCGCGCGCAGCTTGACCTCCTTCTTCTTGCCCATGATCTCCACCGTGATCAGCGGGAGACCGTCCTCGGTGAACGTGAACCGCGTCGAGTAGAGGATTCGCAGCTTGTCGGTCGCCGACGTCTCGTCCGCGCGGGCGATGCCCATCAGCGAGAACCCGACGACCCAGGCGAGCGTGAACCAGAACGCGACGGTCAGCGCAAACCGAGTCAGCGGGTGCATGCCAAAGGCTAGGCACCCGCCCGTGGCCGGAGCAACTAAACGGCGTAGCCCGGGCGGCCGACGATGAACCGTAGGTTCAAGAAGTTGATCATGAAGTGCGCCGCGATCGGAGCCCCGAGGTTCCCGGTCTCCTGAGCCAGGACGCCGAACCCGGCGCCGAGGACGAACGCGGAGGCGGTCCACGGCAGGAACCGCTTGCCGGGCCCGATGTGGAGGAGGGCGAACACGGCCGCCTGGATCACGAGCCCGAGCCAGGGCAGGAGGGCCCCGCGGAACAGCAGCTCCTCGCCGATCGAGCTCGCGAGCGCGAGAATGACGATCTCCCGCCCGCCGAGGGGCCCTAGCAGGTCGCGAAAGCTCGCGTTGAGGTCCTTGGCCCACTGGAAGTACCTGGTCGCGAGGCGGGTCAGCCCGACCACGCCGACCCCGACCCCCACCCCGATCGCCGGTCCCCCGAGGAGGAGCCAGCCAGGAGCGTCGCCCAGGCGATAGAGATCGGGATTGCCTCGTCCGGCCGCGATCAGGAGCGCCACGATCGCCATGCCACTGTAGAGGCCGATCACCAGCGTCGGGCGAGACAGTGGTGGCCCCGGACTGGGCTGACTCGGCGACAACGACACGAGTTCGGTACTATGCACCAGGCAGCAGCGCTTGACAGCGACGACTCACGGCGCTACCTGTTACCTCCGTTTTTTCACAACTGAAGCGCGGATGGCGGAATTGGTAGACGCGCTAGCTTGAGGTGCTAGTACTTAACCGTGTGGGGGTTCGAGTCCCCCTTCGCGCACGACTTAGACAGCTGTAGCGGCTGCGCTCTTCCTCGGAGCGATCACAGCCGCTGCCACGTGGCTGCCACGCGCACCGAGCATCTTCAGGATGCGTCGGTCCGCATCCATTTCTCCAAACCCGGCCTCACGGACGGGCTCTGGAAGCTCGCGCGCATGCGCTTCGGCCACATGCACGTAGAGCATCGTCTCGTCGATCCGCTTGTGGCCCATCCACGTCTGCAGCCGCCACGGGTTCACGCCGAACAGGGCGGCGTGGGTTCCGAACGAATGCCGTAGCGTGTGCCAATAGCGGACAGGCAGGCCCGCCCTGCGGCAGATCCGCGAGAGCGCGTGGGCCGCCTCGCCATCTGATTTCTGCGTGCCGTCGAGGTTCCGCACGACGAAGCCTTCGCGGATGACGGACATCCGTTTCAAGGCCTCGAACAGCGCGGTCGTCATCGGCACGGTCCGCCGGGTGCGTCCCTTGGGTGTCGTCGTGTCGCCATTACACGTCTGCTGGTTCACCGTGATCGTCCGGGCGATCATGTCGACATCCTCGCGCCAACGAAGCGCCTTCACCTCTCCCACCCGGAGCCCTGCCTCGCCAGCGAGGCACGCGCCCGCGTACCACTCGTCACCCTCTGCCTTCGCGGAGGTCAGGACACGAGCGTACTGCTCGAAGTCCCATGCCTCGATCTCCGGCCGCTCGACCCTGAACATGCCGATCTTCGGCGACTTGGCGATCAGCTCGCAGTCGACCGCGTACTTCATCGGTTTTGACAGAACCGCGAGGATGTTGTTGATGCGCTTCTTCGACAGTGGGATCGCGACGAGGTCAGCACGAAAGCTTGCGACCTCCGACGTCGTGATCTTGTCGAGCGGCATGAGACCGAACCGCGGCTCGAGGTGGTTGTCGAAGATGATGTTCTTCGAGCGCACCTCCGTGGGCTTGTTGCAGCGGCCCACGACCCACTCCTTCCAGAACCTGCCTTTGAACCATTCAGAAAACGTCAGCACCTCCTGACTCGAGAGCTTCGGCGCGAAAATATCTCGGATCGCGCGTTGCTCCGCCTCGTGGGCCCCGACCTTGGTCGCAGGTAGATCATGGAACGGTCCGGGAACTCCGGGCGTGCCGTAGAGCCGCTGCGTCTTGCCGTCGAGGGTCTTGATGGTGGTCCTGAAGAACCACCGCTTCGTTCTATCGTCGCGTCGTACGGGCATCTCGATTGCCTTTCCTTCGCGACCCGCTTCGACCACGAATCGACATTTGCAC
>JANOPP010000335.1:0-7008 GCA_031421915.1 Myxococcales bacterium
GGCTGCGACGACGCGACGGGCGCCATCGTCGGCTTCTGCGATGCGGGCCCGCACCGCGAGGAGCCGAACAGCGGCGAGATCTACGCGATCTATCTGCTCGACGAGGCGAAGGGCACGGGCCTCGGGCGCGCGCTGTTCGAGCGCGCGATGGCGTGGCTGCGCGAGCGCGCGATGGTCCCCGCCACGGTCTGGGTGTTCGAGGACAATCCGCGCGCGCGACGGTTCTACGAGGCGATGGGTGGCGAGCTCGCCGGGAACAAGGACATCGTGATCCAGGGTCACACGCGCAGCGAAGTCGTCTACG
The DNA here is from genome assembly GCA_031421915.1 of Myxococcales bacterium. Taxonomy (GTDB): domain Bacteria; phylum Myxococcota_A; class Polyangia; order Haliangiales; family Haliangiaceae; genus JABFXX01. The sequence continues at coordinate 305 of JANOPP010000335.1, forward strand.
TCTGGCGCTGATCGGTCGCGTCGCGGTACGAAGGCTCGTGCAGCGCATCGCGTTCGTGGTGGCCCTCCTCGTGACGTCGTCGGCCCTCGCCGAGAGTGTTCCCGAGGGCCCGCATCTGCAGCGGCAGATCCAGGCGGACGTTGGATTGACCGTGATCAACCTCGGCTACGAGGAGCCGATCGCCAAGCACTGGGCGTTCCAGGTCGAGGGCGGCATCTTCGGGACGTACTTTCTGCCGTGGTTCGATCTCGGCGACGAAGTCCGCGGCTGGGGCGGCGGCACGCGGCTGACGTGGTTCGCGCGTGAGTGCGGGCGCGGGCCGTACATCGCGCCGTACCTCCGGGTGAACCGGATCAGCGGCGACGACGAGGCGGGCGTGGCGCACACCGGCTTCGGGATCGCGGCCGGCGTGTTCGCGGGCTGGGCGTTCCGGCTGCACGAGCGGCTCGATCTGCGCGTCGGCATCGGTGCGCAGTACATCTATCTGGATGCGCCGCCGCTCGGCGCCTCGACGCCGTTCGTCGCGCTCGACGCGGTCATCGGGTACCGGCTCTAGCAATCGCCAGGGCACAACTCGGTGCTATCGCAGACAGCGTCGCCGCACTGCAGGGGCACCGCACCACAGTCCGCGGGGCAGATCCACGCGTCCTCGATCGCGGAGCAGACGGCGTCGCCGCACCACGGCTGCGCGGGTACACACGACGAATCGTGGGGACCGCACGCGGGCGCGCAGGTCGCCCAGCAGTCCGGATCGGCACATCCGATCCGGCCGTCACCGTCGGCGTCGAGGCGGGTCCGGCACGTCTCGTACGGACCGCTGCCCTCCCAGCGTAGCTCGACAAACTCCGGGCGGGGGTCCGTCGCGATGCCACCGAGGACATCGACCGCCGAGCCATTCGGCGTCATGAACGCGACATGGGAAGAGCGCGGCTGGATGCTCGCGAGAGGCACTTGGCGCCACACTGTCCCATCCCACTCCCAGGCATCACCGAACACGGCCGTGTCGAAGCTCGAGATGATGACGGCTGCGGCCTCGCCACCGACCACCAGCAACCGACCACGACTCGGCTGCCACGTGATGCTTGCGCGGCCGCGCGCCGCGGGTGCAATGACGGGATGGTGGCGCCTCCAACCGCTGTCCTCGAGCTGCCAGGTCTCGTCCGATCCAACGAGCGCGCCGGCGAAGACGTCTCCTCCACCGAACAGGATCATCGCGCGACGATCCCGATCGTATCCGAGGCTCGGTGACACGCGAGGGGACGGCGCTGCGACGCTCACGCGCTCGGTCCAGTTCACACCATCCCACTCCCAGGTATCCGCGAGCAGACCGCTGGTGCTCCGGCCTCCGAACAGCACCACGCGTCGCCGCGTGACGTCGTACGCCATCGCGTGAGCCGCGCGCGCGGGTGGCGACCGGGTCGGATTCGCCTGCGACCATGCGACGCCATTCCAGATCCAAGTATCGGCCAGCACCGAGGTCGCACCGCTGCCTCCTCCAAACAGGATGATCTCGCGGCGGGCATCGTCGTAGGCCATCGCGTGGTCGAAGCGCGGCGAGGGACGCACCGCGAGTACGAGTTGCGTCCAGCGAACACCATCGAACGCCCAGGTGTCCGCCGTCGCCAGCGGGGCATCGCGCGTTCCGCCGTTCCCACCAAAGACCACGACGCTGCGCCGCACGAGATCATTGGCCGCCGCCGCGCCGAAACGGGACGACGGCGGCGATGGATCTCCGACGTCCAGGCTGGTCATCGACGTGCGGTTCCACAGGTACATGGAAGGCCCCTGGAGCACGTAGACGCCTCCCCGGGTGGCGGCGGCAACACAGCGAAGCTCGGAGACCGCGGGTGTGTCCGGGAGCCCGGCCCATGCGGTCCCCGTCCACTCCCAGACCCTCATCATCGGCTCGACGAGACCGAACAGAAGGAGTCGCTTCGAGGAGGTCTCGAACACGAGCGAGGCATCGTCGACCATCGGTGCGTCGCCGACGCGCGTCCACGTCGCGCCATCGAGCTCCCAATGTTCGCCGTTCGTGATCACCACGAGCTTCTGGGTCATCCGGTCGTACGCCATCGTCGGAGCAACACCGGCCGCGGGCCCGGGGCCGGTGAGCGGCGTCCAGGCGCCGGCACGCAACTCCCACGTCTCTGAGAGCGAGGTTGCGCTGACCGCGCCACCGAACATCACGACGCGATCGTGGAGCGGATCGTAGGCCATCGCTCCGCGCGCGCGACCGACAGGTCCGAACGCGTCGATCGTCCTCCACTCGGCTCCTGTCCACAACCAGGTATCGGCCAGCGATGTCCCGTTGGGCGCCACTCCACCAAACAACACGGTGACGCCGCGCCGCTCGTCGTACGCCATCATCGCATCGACGCGCGCCGCAGGCGAGCGCAGAGGATCGGCGCGAATCCACCCGCCATCCCACTCCCGGGTCTCGTCCATGACGATGCGGCGCCCTTGCGGCCCGGGCCTGGTGCCACCGAACGTGATCATGCGCCCGCGGCGGGTATCGAAGGCAATCGCTACATCGGGTCGATCGCTGTCGTCGAGGAAGCCGTCGCGGTTCATGAGGCGCGGCTCCTCGACCGCGCAGGCACTGGAGCAACCATCGTGCGAGAGGATGTCTCCGTCGTCACACACCTCGCCGCGCTGGACGTCGACCACGCGGTTACCGCAGGTCTCGTCGGACGCGCAGTCCGCCGAACACCCATCCGCGCTGATGTTGTTCTGATCGTCGCATTGCTCTTCCGGATCGACGAGGCCATTGCCGCAGCCGCCCGGCAGACACACCAGACCTTCGTTCAGCGCGTAGCACCGGGACGCGGCACCACAGTCCGCGAACGGATCGAGGGCGCTGCACACGTCGAACTGATCGCGAGTGACACAGAAGCGCTGGCTCGCCGTCGACGCACAGACCGTACCGGTCGGACACAGCGACCCATCGGCGCACTCCGTCAGGTCTGCGCGAATGCACCCCGCGACCAGTAGCAACACCACGGCGCGCGCACGACAGTGTCCCGCGGGTCGTCGCGCTCCGCAATCCTGATCGCCACCTGGTCAGTTCGTCGAGAGGACCTCGACCGCGGCAGGGGCGCCGCCGGGCGCGCGCTTCGCGACCGAGAGCTGCGTGGGACGCAGGCCGAAGCGATCGCGCGCCATCTCCATGAGGAGCGTGGCGGTCTTCGCATCGTCCTTGACGGAGACGCGGAGCCCGAGGCGATCGAACACGCCCGCGAGAAAGCCGATGCGGTTGACGAACGCCTCGGCGTCGAGCTTGCCCGCGGGTGTCTTAACGACGAGGAGCACCTCGGGCCGCTTGGCGTCGGTCGGCTGTGTGCGCGGGCGCGGCGCGTCGACCACGGCGGCGGCGGGCTCGGTGCGGACGAGCGACGCGATCAGACCGGTGTGCAGCGGGGTGATCTCGGGTGGAGGCGTCGTGATCACGCCGGTATCGCGCCAGATCCGCCACGTGGTGCGGAAGATCTCGTCGAGCGTGAGCGCACCGCGACCGGAGAGACCGGCCGCGACCGCGTTCTCGCGCAGGCTGGCGAACTCGATCTGACCGAGCGCCTCGATGATCTGGAGGACCGGTGGCGCGCCAGAGATCGAGGCGACCTGGCGACCACCGTCGGGAACGTCACTCTGGAGGCGGCTGACGCCGGTGAGCCAGATCCGGCCCCACGTCTCGAGCTCCGAGGCATGTGCCTTGATGAAGCCGTGCGGTGCAACCGCGACGATCGGCATGAGGTGCGGGAGATCGGCGGAGGTGACGAGCAGCTTGCCCGGTGGGGCCTGCTTGGTCGTGCGGAACGTCGCGGTGAGCGGAACCTTGGCATCCTTCGCGGCGAGCTCGACGCGGGACGCCGGGACGCCGGCGAGATCGAGAACGAACAGCGCGAGAAACGTCTCGGGCTGCCCCGTCTGCGCGGAGACCTTGATCGTGCCGGTCGAGGACAGCTTGGTCAGCGTGCTCGCGTCCTTGCCGTAGAGCGCCTCGCGGCCGCGCGACCAGCCGACGACGAAGATCACCTCGGGCGAGAGCGCGCGAAGGCGCTCGTACGAGGCGACGTACGATGCCAGCGGCATGATCGCGATATCCGCGCCGCCGGTTACCGCGCCGCCCTTGGCGAGCGAGCTCTCGACGTCCTCCATCGAGGGCGCGTTGAGGAAGCTCGCGTCGAGGCCCGCCATCTTGTACGAGCTGACCGCGCCGGGCGTGCTGCCACCATTCGCGATCACGCCGGGGGTCAGGAACTCCCAGCCGAGAGCAACCGTGCGCAGCCTACGCTTCAGCGCGGGTGGTGGTGCCGGCGTGGTCGGTTTGGCCTTCTCCTTGTCCTTCGCGGTGAGCGCGGTCTTCTCGACCTCCGTCTTCGGTGCGTCGATCGTCGCCGCGTCGCCATCGTAGTGGAGGTAGAGCGACGTGCCGAGCGCGGCGAACATCACGAACAGCAGGGGCGGAACGAAGCGACCCATCACCACCTCCCTCCCCGGCCCGAGGAGCCTGATTCGCCGACCTTGTGACGACCGGGGTAGTCGGTGCGGAGCATCGCGCGCAGATCGTTGACCGGCATCGCGAGGTTGAGGTTCTGCGCGAGGTGCGAGCCACCCATGAAGATCGCGGTCGTGATGCCGACGACCTCGCCCTTGGAGTTGAACAGCGGACCGCCGGAGTTTCCGGGCGAGACCGGCGTCGACATCTGGATCATCTTGCGGCCCTCGATCATGCGGCGCGCGGAGATCAGGCCGTCGGTGAGCGTGTGCTCGAGCCCGACCGGGTTACCGATCGAGACGGCGCGCTCGCCGACGGTGATCTTGTCGGAGTCACCGAGCGCGACCGGCGGCAGCTTCTTGTCGGTCTTGATCAGGAGCAGCGCGAGGTCGTTCGGCTCGTTCTCGGCGAGGATCTCGACCTCGGACGCGATCGTGCCGTCCATCAGCTTCACCTTGATCTCGGTGGCACCGTTGATGACGTGGTAGTTCGTGCCGACAGTGCCGTTGGCGTCGATGATGAAACCAGTACCACCGCCCTCGCCCATCGGGCCCTTGACCATGATGGTCACGACCGACGGCGCGAACTCGGTGAACAGCTGCGCCGGCGTGCGCTCCTTGCCGTCACCCGCGCGGAGCTCGGGGGGCTTGACCTCGCTCGGGGGCGTCTTGTCGGCCGGCTTGGCGGTCGGCGCGATGGAGATCGGCGTGACCGTCTCGGCGGGGCTACGGCCGCCGGCAAGAAAGTACGCGGCACGTGACATCCGCTTCATGCCGCTACTCGCGAGGCGCTGACCTTCGGTCTCGAGCATCGGCTTGGTGTACGAGTGTGCGACACCGACGAACACGAGCGCGAAGCCGAGGTAACAGACGGCGAGCACGTCGCTCGTCACGCCCTTGACCTTGTTCGGCGCGACCTTCGCGAGCGCGCCCTCCGCGAAGATCAGCGGAACGATCACGGCGACGAGGAGCGCGATGCCGCCGCGCGCCCAGCCGTTATCGGTGTAGTTGCCGATGATCGACATCAGCGACAACACGGTCACGCAGGCACCACCGACCAGCGCGAGGACCTTGAGCAAGCCACCGGCGATCTTCACCATCAGGACCCTCCTCGATCGAACAGAACGTTCAGGATAACCATGCGCTGCCCGTTTGCCAGTCCTGGATCGCGGGAATACACGACGGACGCCGACGGTTCGGCGCGGTTCCAGACGCTACGCCTTCGATGTCGAGAATCCGCGTAGAGCTTCGCGATCCGGTATGGAGAAGCTGGCAAGTTCGCGCGCGGCTACATCGAGCAACGGGCGCGCCAGAGTCGTCGAGAGATCGACGCTCGCCGCGGGCACGGCGAAGCCGTTGACGCACCGCGATGGTGTCGCTCTGGCGCAACGGTGTCGCCCTGCGAGCCACAGTGATGCTCAGCGGGTGCGGGACCGGACCGCCGCGACAAACGCCGTGACCTTGGCCGCATCCTTGACGCCGGGGCGCGTCTCGACGCCAGAAGCGACGTCGACCGCCCAGGGCTCGACCGCGTCGATCGCAGCGGCGACGTTCGTCGGATCCAGCCCACCGGCGAGCGCTAGCTTGAGATTCGGGAAACGGCGACGTGCCTCGCGGGCGAGCGTCCAGTCAAACGTCCGGCCCGAGCCGCCCTTGCCGACCGACGGCGTGTCGAGGAGCAGCACCTCCGCGGGCCAGGCACCGAGGTGCTCGAGGTCGTTCGCGTCACCGATCGCGATCGCCTTCCAGATCGGACGCTTCGTTGCAGCGGCGATCGCCGCGACATCCTCCGGGGTCTCGTCGCCGTGGAGCTGGATGATGTCGAGATCGACCTGCGACGCGACCTCGCTGACCTCGGCCAGATCCGCATCGACGAACACGCCGACGACCTTCAGCGCGCTCCCCGACCGCGCGGCCGCCGCGACCAACCCGCCACGCTCGGGTGCGAGGTAGCGCCTGGACGTCGGCCAGAAATTGAGGCCGATGTAATCGGCGCCCGAGGCAGCGACCCGCGCCGCGTCATCGGCGAGCGTGACGCCGCAGATCTTCACACGTGTCACGGCGCCTCGCGCAGCGCGAGCAACGCCTGTCCCGGCGACGGCGCGCGCATGAGCTGTTCGCCGACGAGGACCGCATGTGCCCCCACGGCCCCGAGCAGGTGGACATCCGCGGCGGTCTTGATCCCACTCTCGGCCACGAGGACCACATCG
>JANOPP010000336.1:0-8420 GCA_031421915.1 Myxococcales bacterium
TCTGCCCATCGCGCGGGGGATTCGAACGCGATGGTCGCAGGGATGTCTTCGTAGGCCTCGAGCAGGCTGACGAGATCGTCCATGCGTTCGCTACGTAGCGGTCCACTGCGGCCGCCTCCAGTCACACGCAGATACAGTGCCTCGACGTCGAGGCCGTAGTGCACCTCGGGCGGCGTGCCCGGGTCTCGCACGAGCGGATCGAACGCGCACTGCACGCCGAGCTCCTTCGCGAACGTGATCGCGGTGCGGAGATCCCAGAGGCCGTCCGGCACCCACACGCGTGGTGCGCCGACGGCTTCCTCGGTCGCGATCTCGCCGAAGAATTTCTTGAGCGTGTCGCGGTTCGCCGCCGATGCCGCGAACAGTGGCGGTGACAGGAACACGGCGCACGCGGCGCTCAGCTGCTCGACCGCCTCCGCAAACGTCGCAAGCGCCGCTCGCGCGAGCTCGCTATCGCGAAAATCTCCGACGGTGGCGTCGTGATTCCACAGCTTCTCCGCCACAGGTGCCTTGCGGTGGGTCAGCACCCAAGGCGCGATCAGGCCGAGCGTTCCCTTCGGAGCGACCACTGCCCACTTCGCGAGCAGGCTCGGCTTGAGCGGGCCGGCAAACAGCGCAGGCAGCTCGAGGTACGTCAGCTCGCGGAAGTACCGCTCGCGCTCCACGCGCTCCGGCATGTCCACGGTTCCGATGCGGGTATCGATCTGATCTTCGGTCGTCATTGATTCGGTCAGGGGGCCTTCGTATGGTGCGGCGCCGGCGCACGCTACGTCCTCGTCGGCTATGGTGCAACCGGAGGCCCGCATGAAGTTCTTCATCGACACAGCTGATATCAAGGAGATCCGCGAGGCCGCCGCGATGGGGCTCGTCGACGGAGTGACCACGAACCCCTCGCTCGTTGCTCGTACGGGCAAGAAGTTCAAGGACGTCCTCCTCGAGATCTGCGACATCGTCAAGGGCCCCGTCTCGGCCGAGGTCGTCAGCACGAACTACGACGGCATGATGAAGGAGGCGAAAGAGTTCGCCGCCCTCCGTTCGAACATCGTCATCAAGGTCCCGCTGATCGCCGAGGGTCTCAAGGCCGTCCGCACTCTCACCGACGAGGGCATCAAGACCAACGTCACGCTCTGCTTCTCCGCGACCCAGGCTCTCCTCGCGGCCAAGGCCGGCGCGACGTTCATCTCGCCGTTCGTCGGTCGCCTCGACGACATCTCCACCGACGGCATGCAGCTGATCGGCGAGATCAAGCAGATCTATGACAACTACGACTTCACGACCGAGATCCTCGTCGCGTCCGTCCGTCACCCGATCCACGTCCACCAGTCGGCGATGATCGGTGCGCACGTCGTGACCTGTCCGCTCTCCGTGCTCCTCCAGCTGTCCAAGCACCCGCTCACCGACATCGGCCTCGCCAAGTTCCTCGCGGACTGGGAGAAAGTCCCGAAGTGATCTCGTGACCCCCGAGCGGCGTGCGTTCTCCGTCGCGATCTACGCGCGGCGCGGCAAGCAGATCCTCGTGATCGAGCACCGCCGTCTCAAGACCTGGCTGCCGATCGGTGGCCAGCTCGAGGCCGGCGAGACTCCTCTCGAGGCAGCCAAGCGCGAGCTCCGCGAGGAGACCGGCATCGTCGGCACGTTCCGCAATCTCGGCGGCGCGCTCGACGGCGTTCCACCCGGCCTCATCGGCTACGAGGAACACCAGGCAGGCTCCAAGGGTCTGCACATGAACTTCGTGTTCGTCGCCGAGGTCGCGGCGAACGTTGACGTCGTTCCCAACGACGAGTTCGGTGCCTGGCGCTGGATCGATCGCGCGGAGCTCGAGGCCCTCGACTCGCCGCTCAACGTCCGCCAGTTCGGCTTCGTCGCGCTCGACGCGGTGTTCGACTAAAGACGATCTTCGTGGTGCGGATCCGCCAGCACGTCAATCCGACGCAGCTCCACTTCACGCGGTTCCGCGGAGAACGGCCGCCGCTCGATCATCGGCTCGTCGAGCTCGAGATCGGCTGCGCCGATGCGCAGTTCCTGTTCGAGCGCGCAGCCGCCGATCCCTCGCGGCTCTATGTCGGCATCGAGATCCGCGAGGACCTCACGCTCCTCGTCAACAAGCGCGCGCGCCGCGACGGTGTTCCGGTGCACGCCGTGTTCTGCCAGGCCCAGCTCCACATCAAGGAGGTCTTTCCGGCAGCAACCGTCGAGCGCGTCTACGTCAACTTCCCCGACCCGTGGTTCAAGCGACGCCACCACGAGCGCCGCATGGTCGACGACGTCCTCGCCGAGCAGATCGCTCACGCACTCCGCCCGGGCGGCGAGCTGTTCGTGCAGAGCGACGTCTGGGACATCGCGCTCGATGCGATGGGAACATTCGATGCCGACGACCGCTTCATCAACCAGAGTGGTGAGTGGAGCTTCTGGAAGCAGGGCAATCCCTACGGCGTGCGCTCGTGGCGCGAGCAGAATGCCGAAGAGACGGGCCTTCCGATCTGGCGGATCATGTATCGCCGGGCTTCTCGGTAGCGGTTTCCCCGGGGCATGCGGTCGCCCCGCGGAAGCAGAGCCCCAAAGACCCCAAGCAGAGGCGGGGGGATGGGACGTGTGCGTATGCGACGTGTGCCTCGGAGGCAGAGCCGCCAAGACGCCAAGCAGAGGCGGAGGGGCGGATCATGTATCGCCGGGCTTCTCGGTAGCGGTCGCCCCGGGGCATGCGGTCGCCCCGCGGAAGCAGAGCCCCAAAGACCCAAAGACCCGAAGCAGAGCCCCAAAGACCCAAAGACCCGAAGCAGAGGCGGGGGATGGGACGTGTGCGTATGCGACGTGTGCCTCGGAGGCAGAGCCGCCAAGACGCCAAGCAGAGGCGGAGGGGCGGGTCAGGGGAAGCGACGGATGACGCGGCGGATGCCTTGGGTGAGAACTGGAACGTTGAAGTTCAAGAGCAGGGCAAGGTCGAGATCGGTGACTGCGAGATAGGCGAGACACTGCGCGACGTGAGTCGACGAGATCGACTCGATGGATTTCAGCTCGACGACGAGTGAATCGGCGACGAGTAGGTCAAGCCGGAACTCACCGATCTCGGTGCCCTTGTACTCGACAGTCGACCGCGCCTGACGGACGAAGGGTATGCCACGAAGGCCGAGCTCGATGGAGAGCGCGCGTTCGTACATCATCTCGATGTGACCTGCGCCGAGGAGCCGATGGACCTCGATCGCGGCTCCGATCACATCGCGCGCAACACGCTCGGTCTCAGCACACGGTTGACCCCACAAGCCTCTGCTTTGGGTCTTCGGGTCTTTGGGGCTCTGGTCTCTCTGCTCATCGCCTTTTCCCATGGTCGCGAGCTATCGGGCGCACCCTTCCGCGGTTGCGCAGCGGCTCCAAGGGCGCCGCGCGGCTAGCGACGTTTGCGCGGTGCGGGCTGCGGCGTGATCGTCTCGCCACGCGCGAGGATGGCGACGAGCGCCTTGATCTTCGTCGCGCGGCCGGCCGCGGTCTTGACCTGGCTGATGCGGAAGATGAGCGCGAACAGGTTGGCGCGGTTGAGCGTGCGGAACGTCTTCAGCGCCTTCGCGTTCGTGTCGATCGCGGTGCGCAGATCGTCGGGAACGCTGTCGGTGGTCAACGCGCTCATCGGCGCGTAGGCGGCGTCCCACCGACCGTCGGCCTTGGCGGCATCGATCTGGTGCTGGCCGTGCGGCGTCATCTGGCCCGCGGCCGTCAGGCGCGCGACGTGATCTCGATTGATCTGGCTCCATATACTGCGCGTACGGCGCGGGCAGTAGCGCTGCAGGTAGGACTGCTCGTCATACGACTTGCGGATCGCGTCGATCCAGCCGAAGCACAGGGCGACGTCGAGGGCCTCGGCGTTCGTGATCGTCGGGACGTCGGAATCCTTCTTGTAGATCCGCATCCAGATCTCGGGGGCCGTGGTGCTGTGCTTCTTCATCCACACGGCGAAGGCGGCCTGGTTCCGGAACGGCGTGATCTTGGTCGGGATGACGGGCGCCATGTTCAGCTCGGGTTCGGATCCATGAGCGTTGCTTGCTTGATCTTGTCGAGGCGGAACTGGCGGTCGTTGCCCGTCTCGAGATCCGTACAGTTGAGGAGCGTGATCTGGCGATCGAAGACGAGGCTGCGAATCCGCACGAGGCGCGGCGTGAGCTCCCACGCCTTCTTCTCGTAGACGATGCGGAGGGCGCGCGACTCGAACCACGCGGTCTCGATCGCATCGCGCACCGAGTTGGGGATCGGCAGGGCAGGGACTCCGATCAGCTGGAGCTCGCCGATCAGCTGGAGCATGTCGCGCTGTGCGGAGGTCGAGAGGGCAGCGCGCACCTTGTCGGCTGCCTTCTCGATCGCGCTGGGGAACGGCATCAACCGCTGCTCGATCGCGAGGCGCGTGAGGGCGATCAGGAGCGCGGCCTCGCGCGCGGTGAAGTTGATGGGGGGGAGCTGGTAGCTCTTGTCGAGCGCGTAGCCGCCGCCGCGCCCGCGGTCCGCGCGGATCGGCATGCCGGCGTCCTGGAGCGCCTCGAGATCGCGATAGATCGTCCGGAGCGTGACGCCGAACCGATCCGCGAGCTGCTGGGCGGTGACGCCGGTGCGGCGGGCGCGCAGGGCCTCGGCGAGGGCGAACAGGCGGGTCTTGCGTCTCATGGCAGGGATCTGCTCCTACAAACCTGACAGAAGGCTGTCACCGAGAGGGTCCAAGGTCCAGTTCGAAAGGACAAATGCACATGACCACCCAGAACACTTCTAGCGCCCCCAAGAGCATCGTCAACTGGTTCGAGATCCCGGTCTCGAACATGGAGAAGGCCACCCGGCTGTACGAGGCGATGCTCGATACGAAGCTGCCTCTCTCCGACTTCGGGGGCGTCCCCCATGCCGTGATGTCGAACTCCGATGCCTCGTGCACGAGCGGTGCCCTGGTGTCGGATCCGAAGCGGCCGCCCGTGCGCGGGAGCGGAACCGTCGTGTATCTGCACGCGACCGATGGCGTGGCGCGCTGTCTGTCTCGCGCGGTGGAGGCGGGAGCGAAGGTCGTGCAGCCGCGCACGGAGATCGGACCGCACGGTGCGATCGCGCTGGTCGAGGATCTCGACGGCAACGTGATCGGCCTCCACGAGCACCCGGCTGCGTGATGGTGATGCGAGCGCGATCGAACCAGGTTGCCCGCGACGCAGCAGACCGGGCGCACCACGGATGGTGGCAATGGCTCGCCGCGCTCGCCCCTCCATCGCGGGCCGCGAACCAGCCCGAGCAGGCTGCGTCCGTCGACACCCGTGCGCCGTGCAAGAGGTCGGGCTAGAGTGCCCGCCGTGTCGACGTATCGGGGCAAGAAGGCCAAGCGCAGCGACGAGGACGCGCCGGCACGTGAGATGCCGTCCCGTGGCGGGTCAGCGTTTCGACTGGCGTCGCCGTTTCCGCCCGCGGGTGATCAGCCCAAGGCGATCAAGGAGCTGATCGACGGGATCAAGCGCGGCGACGAGGCGCAGGTCCTGCTCGGCATCACGGGATCGGGCAAGACCTTCACCGTCGCCAACGTCATCGCGGAGAACAACAAGCCGACGTTGATCATCGCGCACAACAAGATCCTGGCGGCGCAGCTCTACGGCGAGTTCAAGGAGCTGTTCCCCGACAACGCCGTCCACTACTTCGTCAGCTACTACGACTACTACCAGCCCGAGGCGTACGTCCCGACGACCGACACGTTCATCGAGAAGGACTCGATCGTGAACGAGGAGATCGATCGAATGCGCCACGCGGCGACGTTCGCCCTGCTGTCGCGCAAGGACGTGATCATCGTCGCCAGTGTCTCGTGCATCTATGGCATCGGCGATCGGGAGACGTATGCGGCGATGACGTGCGAGGTCGACGTCGGCACGGCGGTCGACCGGGATGCGGTGCTGCGGCGACTCGTCGAGCTGCAGTACGAGCGCAACGACATCGACTTCCATCGCGGGACGTTCCGCGTGCGCGGCGACAGCGTCGAGGTGTTCCCGGCGTACGAGGCGGATACCGCGATCCGGATCGAGTGGTTCGGCGACCAGGTCGAGGCGATGGCGGAGATCGATCCGCTGCGCGGAGGCATCAAGCGCAAGATGGATCGCTGCGTGATCTTCGCGGCGAGTCACTATGCGACGCCCGAGGCGACGATGCGCCGGGCGACCGAGAGCATTCGCGTCGAGCTCCGCCAGCAGCTCGAGCAGCTGTCCTTGCAGGGCAAGCTGCTGGAGCGGCAGCGGCTCGAGCAGAGGACGATGTACGACCTCGAGTCGATCGAGCAGATGGGCTTCTGCTCGGGCATCGAGAACTACTCGCGGCACCTGACGGGACGGTCGCCGGGCGAGGCCCCGCCGACGCTGATGGACTACTTCGGCACGGACTACGTGTTGATCATCGACGAGTCGCATCAAACCGTCCCTCAGATCAGCGCGATGTCCGCGGGCGACCGGTCGCGCAAGGAGACGCTCGTCGACTTCGGGTTCCGGCTGCCGAGCGCGCTCGACAACCGGCCGCTGCGGTTCGACGAGTGGCGCGCACGCGCGAAGCAGACGATCTACGTGTCGGCGACGCCGGCGGACTGGGAGCTCGCGCAGGCGAAGGGCATCGTCGTCGAGCAGATCATCCGACCGACGGGGTTGCTCGATCCCGAGGTCGAGGTGCGGCCTGTCGCGCACCAGGTCGACGATCTGCTCGCGGAGATCCGCGAGCGCGTGAAGGACGGCGACAAGGTGCTGGTCACGACGCTGACCAAGCGGATGGCCGAGGATCTGACCGAGTACTATCGGGAGATCGGAGTGCGGGTGAAGTACCTGCACTCCGACATCGATACGCTCGAGCGCATCCAGATCATCCGCGATCTGCGGCGCAACGAGTTCGACGTGCTCGTCGGTATCAACCTGCTCCGCGAGGGCCTCGACATCCCGGAGGTGTCGCTCGTCGGCATCCTCGACGCGGACAAGGAAGGCTTCCTGAGGTCCGAACGCTCGCTGATCCAGACGATCGGTCGCGCGGCGAGAAACCTGCGCGGCAAGGTCCTGATGTACGCGGACAAGAACACCGAGTCGATCCGGCTCGCGGTCAGCGAGACCAATCGTCGGCGCGGCGTGCAGGCGCTGTTCAACGAGAAACACGGCATCGTCCCGCGGTCAGCGAGCCGCTCGATCCTCGACGTCCAGCCGGCGGAGCCGATGCCCGCGAAGGGCCGCAAGCCGACGCAGTTCGCGGGCGTCGAGCTCAAGAAGCTCGACACGCTCGACTCGGTGCGCTCGGCGATCGACAAGCTCCGCGCCGAGATGCGGCAGGCCGCGACGGATCTCGAGTTCGAGCGTGCGGCGCAGCTCCGAGACAAGGCGCGCGAGCTCGAGCAACTCGAGCTGCAGATGCGCTGATGGAGATCTCCGCCGCGATCTCCGGGTTCTATGCGGTCCTCGATCGCGACGACGAGGCGCTCGCACGCGAGCTGCTCGCGTCCGGGGCGCGCGTGTTGCAGATCCGGATCAAGCCCGAGGTGCCGGTGGGGGCGGGGGAGCTCGTGCGGATCGCGCGCGTCGCACGGCGGCTGTGCGACGAGGCGGGGGTGGCGCTGATCGTCAACGATCGGATCGATGTCGCGCTCGCGGCGAAGGCGGACGGCGTACACCTCGGCCAGACAGATCTGTCGCTGCGCGATGCGCGGCGGGTCGTCGGGGATCGACTGTGGATCGGCGTGTCGACGCACAACCTCGCGCAGGTGACGCTCGCGCGGGCGGGCGGTGCCGACTACCTCGGCTTCGGTCCGGTCTACGTGACTCGCACCAAGAAGAACCCGGACCCGGTGCAGGGGCTGACCGGCCTGCGCGCGGCGGTGGCGATGGCCGGCGGGCTTCCCGTCGTCGCGATCGGTGGAATTGCGCCCGAGCACGCTCCCGGCGTGTACGCGACGGGGGCGTCGGCGATCTGCGCGATCGGGGCAGTCAACGACTCCGGAGATGTCTTGGGTAACGCCCGGAGATTGCATCGGAACTCGGGTTTGTAGGAGGATGAATAGGCCCAGTTCGGGCATCGTCTCTACGCTCAAAGGATCTCCCTCCCATGGCCAAGCTCGGTGTGATCTTCTCGTCCACGCTTCTCGTCGGTGCCCTCGCCGGTGCCTTCACATTCGCGACGGTCTCGACCGTCGACACCAGCTCGGCTGATGCGGCCGACAAGTGCCAACGCACCGACTACAAGACCGAGATGGTCAAGGCGGCGTGCGAGAAGGGCGGGCAGAAGGCCGCCAAGGACGCGATGAAGGCGTGGATGAAGGAGAAGAAGCTCAAGAGCTGCAACCAGTGCCACTCGAAGCTGGCACCGACGTACGAGCTCAAGGCGGACGGTGTCGAGCAGTTCAAGAAGCTCGGCGGCAAGCTCCTCGCCGACGCGGCGCCCGCGAAGCCAGCCGGCCC
>JANOPP010000337.1:0-15897 GCA_031421915.1 Myxococcales bacterium
GACGTGGACCCCCGTCGAGACCAGCGTCGCGGGGACCGGCATGCGCGTCACGGAGTCGAGCAGCTCGATCGAGCCAGCCTGGAGCGCGACCGTCCGCGGATCGAGCGGCTCGGAGAACAGGAGGCGGATCGTCGAGGTCTCGAACATCGGGCGAAACGCGGTCGGCGTGGCGGCGGGCGCGCCGTTGATCGCGACGAGCGCCGGCACTGCAGCGCGCGGCTGCGCGGACCGCGTCGTGAAGCTGAACAGCGGGCCTGTCGTCGGAAGGTTCGTCGCGGTCGGTGCGGCGGCTGCCTTGACGACGACGCCGTACGTCGTACCGGCCTCGAGCGAGGCGTCGGCGAACAGCACGGTGCGGCCCTCGTTGACGATCTCGGGCGTCGCTGAGATCGGACCCGCGGGTCCCTCGAGCGTGATCGAAGAGGCCGCGCCCGCGGCGATCGGATCGGAGAACGTGACGACGATCCGCGTGCCGAGCGGGACATCGAGCTGGTCGTCGATCGGATAGGTGAAGACGACGCCGGGCTCGGCCGTATCGATCGGCTCGATCGGGTCGCGCCCGCACGCCGCGACGGCGATTAGCCCGAGGACTGTCACACCACGTAGACAGGACGACGGCACCGTGGACGAGGGTATCAATCCCCATCCAGCAAGGATCGCCCAGGTAACCACGACGTTCTCCGTCGCAAGGGCCGGACCAGATCAGGTCGCCACAAGATCAGCCACTTGCCTCTGTCCTATCGGTGTCTACCCCCCGCGATCCGGGGCGGGTTGGGACCCCAGGTCACGAGCGCTACGTCATCGAGAGAGAACGTCTGTCATGGTCACGTCTTTGACGTGGTGCGTCGATCGAACATGTCGACGGCGACGCCAGGCCGAAGTGCCCTCGGTTGACCGCCCCAAACCCGCGGCATAAGGTGCCCCGGAAATGAAGCTTGCGACGCTGCGCGATGGCTCCCGAGACGGTCGCCTCCTCGTCGTCCGGCGCGACGGGCTGACCGCGCTCCCGTCCCCCGACGGCTGGCCCACGCTGCAGCGCGCGCTCGATGACTGGGACGCGGCCGAGCCCGCCCTGCGCGCCCTCGCCGACAAGCTCGAGTCGGGTGCCGTCGACGGCACTCCGGTCGAGCCGCATCGGCTCGGCGCCCCGCTGCCACGCGCGTACGAGTGGATCGACGGCTCCGCGTTTCTCAATCACGTGATCCTCGTCCGCAAGGCCCGCAAGGCGGAGCCGCCGGCGACGCTGATGACCGATCCCCTGATCTACCAGGGCGGCTCCGGTGACCTGCTCGGCCCGCGCGATCCGGTCGAGCTGCACGACCCGGCGTGGGGCCTCGACTACGAGTCCGAGGTCTGCGTCGTCCTCGGCGATGTTCCGATCGGAACGCAGGCTGCCGATGCGGGCACGTACGTCCGCCTCGTGATGATCGCGAACGACTGCACGCTGCGAAACCTCATTCCGGACGAGCTCGCGAAGGGCTTCGGCTTCTTCCAGAGCAAGCCGGCGACCGCGTTCTCGCCGTTCGCGGTCACGCCGGACGAGCTGGGTGATGCGTGGCGCGACGGCCGTGCGCACGTGCGCGTGCGGTCGACGTACAACGAGGCGGTGATCGGCGACTGCGATGCAGGTCCCGAGATGCACTTCTCGTTCTTCGATCTCATCCAGCACCTGGCGAAGACCCGCCGCTTCACGGCCGGGACGATCCTCGGCAGCGGCACCGTGTCGAACGCCGAGCGCGCGCGGGGCGTGTCGTGCCTCGCCGAGCGCCGGATGATCGAGACGATCGAGGCCGGCAAGCCGTCGACGCCGTTCATGGTGGTCGGCGATCGGATCGAGATCGAGGCGTTCGATGTCGCCGGCGTGAGCCACTTCGGCAAGATCGATCAGCGCGTCGTCGCGGCAGGAGCCCACTCGTGAAGCTCGTCCTGTTCAACTACTGGCGCTCGTCGGCGAGCCAGCGCGTTCGCATCGCGCTCGGCCTCAAGAAGCTCGCGTACGAGTACGTCGTCGTCAACATCGTGAAGCGCGACCAGTTCGGCGACGCGTACCGCGCACGCAACCCGATGCAGCAGGTGCCCGCGCTCGAAGTGATCGATGACCCCGGCTCGGACGACGGTCGGACGGTCCGCACGATCACCCAGTCGTTGCCGATTCTCGAGTACCTGGAGGAGCGGTTCCCGGAGATCCCGATCCTGCCGCGCGACCTCTACCTGCGCGCGCGCGCCCGCGGTCTCGCGGAGATCGTCAACTCGGGCATCCAGCCGCACCAGAACCTCACGACGACGAACAAGATCAAGGCGCTCGGCGCCGACGAAGGCGTGTGGACGCAGGGCTTCATCACCGACGGCATCATCGCGTTCGCCCGCGCGACCGCGGAGACCGCCGGTCAGTTCTGCGTTGGCGATGCGCCCACGATCGCCGACTGCTGCTTGATCCCGCAGCTCGCCTCGGCGCGCCGGTTCGGCGTGCTCGGGCCCACCGGCTGGTTGCCGAGCATGGCGGCCGATCTCCCGGATCTGCAGCGCCTCCTCGAGATCGAGGCGCGCTGCCTCGCCATGCCCGCCTTCGCGGATGCCGCCCCGGATCGCCAGCCCGACGCCCTGAAGCCAGCCTGAGGAGTACTCCATGACCACGAAGCTCGCCCCGCTCGGAATCAAGCGCCTCGAAGGCATCCACTACTACGTGCGCGACCTCGAGCGGTCGCGGCAGTTCTACACGGGCAAGCTCGACTTCGCCGAGACCTGGCGGTCGAACCCCGAGACCGAGGCGAAGGGACGGCAGAAGGCCGCCTGCTTCCAGGCCGGCGACGTGATGGTCGTGTGCAGCTCGCCCGTCGGCGAAGGTGGCCGCGCCTCGCGCTTCCTGGCGAAGCACCCCGACGGCGTCGGCACGCTGATCTTCGAGGTCGAGGACATCGAGCGCACGTTCGAGCTCCTCGAGGAGCGCGGCGGCACCCCGATCGAGGACATCCAGACGCACACCGACGACGGTGGCACGCTGCGCCAGTTCTCGATCACCACGCCGTTTGGCGACACGACGTTCCGGTTCCGCCAGCACGGCGGCTTCACGGCGCTGTTCCCGGGCGCGATCCCGCACGCCGGCGGCGGCAAGAACAAGTTCGGGTTTGACCAGATCGATCACGTCACCTCGAACTTCCAGACGATGAAGCCGATGCTGCTGTGGCTGCAGCACGTGCTCGGCTTCGAGCAGATGTGGGAGGTCGAGTTCCATACGTCGGACGTCGATCCGAACCGCACGACCGGCTCGGGCCTCAAGTCGATCGTGATGTGGGAGCCGGCGTCGAACGTGAAGTTCGCGAACAACGAGCCGGCGCGCCCGTTCTTCCGCAGCTCGCAGATCAACATCTTCAACGAGGAGCTCCGCGGTGATGGCGTCCAGCACGTCGCGATGACGGTCAACGACATCCTCGGTGCGGTGCGCGGCCTGCGGGCGAGCGGCGTCTCGTTCATGCCCACGCCCGGCAGCTACTACGACATGCTGCCCGAGCGGATCGACAAGAGCGGCATCAAGAGCATCGACGAGGACATCAACGTCCTCCGCGAGCTCGAGGTCCTGCTCGACGGTGATCACCACCACGCGTACATGCTGCAGATCTTCCTCAAGGAGAGCTCCGGCCTGTACAAGGACCCCAACGCGGGCCCGTTCTTCTACGAGATCATCCAGCGCAAGGGCGACCGTGGCTTCGGAGCCGGCAACTTCCGCGCGCTGTTCGAGAGCATCGAGCGCGAGCAACAGAAGACGGGACGCGTCTGATGCTCGATCGGATGGAGGTCGGCGACGTCGCGAAGAAGCACCACATCCAGCTTCGCGGTCCCGCCGGCGAGCTCCGCTTCGAGGAGTGCTTCACGCGTGACGGCTTCGACGGTCCGTACACCATCCTCTATCACCAGCGCCGTCCGCACCTGCATCGGGTCACGCCCGCGAGCCACGGGTGGGCAGCCCCCATCGCCGCGCCCGCGCGCGCGCTCGCGAAGCGCCACTACAAGACGTTCGAGCTCGCGAAGGGGCAGGGCGGTCCGCAGATCGATGCGCGCGTGCCGCTGATGTTCAACAGCGACATGATCGCGGGCGTCGCGTTCCCGACCGCGGACGATCCGGTCTACGTCGCCGACGGAGACGCCGATCAGCTCGTGTACATCCACCAGGGCGGCGGCACCCTGCGCACCCTCCTCGGCGACATCACGTTCGCTCAGGGCGACTACGTGTTCGTCCCGCGCGGCCTGCTCCACCGCTTCCTCCCGGTCGGTGCTCAGTACTGGTTCTGGTTCTCGCTCACCGGCGGCGTCCACGTGCCGAAGCAGTGGCGCAACGAGGTCGGTCAGCTCCGCATGGATGCGCCGTATTGCCACCGCGACTTCAAGCGGCCGCAGTTCACGGGGCCCCTCGACGAGAACATCCGCGAGCTTGTCGTGCGGCGCGCCGGCGTCTGGCACGGCTTCACGATGGACGACTCACCGCTCGACGTCGTCGGCTGGGACGGCACGGTCTATCCGTGGGCGTTCCCGATCCTGAACTTCCAGCCGCGCGTCAGCTCGATCCACTTGCCGCCGACGTGGCACGGGACGTTCGCCGCGAAGGGCCTTCTCATCTGCTCGTTCGTGCCGCGCCTCGTCGACTTTCATCCCGAGGCGATTCCGTGCCCGTACCCGCACTCGAACACGCACTGCGACGAGATCATCTTCTACGCCGACGGCAACTTCACCTCGCGCAAGGGCGTCCAGGCCGGCAGCATCTCGCATCATCCGATGGGCGTTCCGCACGGTCCGCACCCCGGTAGCTACGAGAAATCGATCGGCGCCACGCGGACCGACGAGATCGCGGTCATGATCGACACGTTCGAGCCACTTGCACCGACCACGGCGGCCCTCGAAGTCGAGGATCCCGGCTATCAGGACTCGTTCCTCTGACCTGGATCCAGGATCACTGCTCGAAGGCTCGGCGATCTTGCGCGTAGGCAGCCGAGCTCTCGACAATGGTGCCAGCGCGCGGCTGTATCTACTGCAGCTCTTGCCCTGACGGTCGAAAGTCCCGGCCACCACGATTCGTTCCGATCGCCAGATCTGCGACTGTCGTGCCCGCACGCCCGTCCGGAACGGCACCCCGTGAGCTACACCGCGCCAGACATCGAGCTCGCCCAGCTCATCCGTCATCGCGTCGCCTGCGGATTCGAGGATCCGCAGACCGTCTACGAGTTCATCACCGACGTTCATCCCGAGGTCGACGAGGCGATCATCGATCGGCTCGTCGACGAAGCGTTCGAAGCGCGTGTGGTGGCGGAGAAGGTGTGGCCTAAGACCACCGATTGCGATCGACTCGACGTCGCGTTCGACATGCTCGACGAAGAAAATGCGATCGTCGCGCGACACAACTTCGCGTGCTGCCAGAGCTGCGGCAGAGACGAGATCCACGACGAGATCGCAGAGACGCGCGAGGCGAAGCGGCGCGTGGATGGGTACGTGTTCTATCACCTGCAGGATACCGACTCGGCGGTTACCAGTGGCGTGCTGCATCTACGTTACGGTGGCACCGCGGGAACCGACGACGTGGACGTCGCGGAGCGGATCGTCAACGTTTTGCGCGAGGTCGGGTTACACCCGGCGTGGAACGGCAAGCCGACATCGACGATCCAGGTCCCGCTGGATTGGAAGCGAAGCCACGCGCCGATCTCGTCGTCGTCGGAACCCACGGCCGAGGCATGCGTGAGGCGTTGGTGCGAGGCGCTGCCGCGCGCGACGAGGTCATCGGCAGCGGAGCTCGCCGGCCCCGAGTTCCCGCGCGCGCTCGAAGCCGCCGGGAAGACCGAGGCCGCGAGCGCGTGGGCGCGTGCGCCGTTCGATGACGGCGACCGCGCGGTGGCGATGGCGCGGCTCGCGGTTGCTCGGAAGTCACCCGAGCTGCTCCTCGAAGCGTGGCAGCTCGCGCCCTGGGATCGCCGCGGTACGTTCCCGCGAATGCTGGTAGAGGCCGGCGTCGAGACGGCGGTGTTCGAGATCGTGCGCGACAAGATCGAGGAGACGCGGCGCGATGCGTTCGGCGGTGCCTCGGCTGCGTGGTTGTTCGCGCGGATACCGGGCTTGTCGCCCGCGCGCGAGCGCGCGTACGCGGCGTGGCGACAGCAGGGGTACTTCGATGACGCGTTACTCGCGCTGGCGGCCGGGTTGTGGCGCGCGGGCGACGCGGAGATGGGCGTCGAGGTCAAGGCGCGCTTCGCGTCGACGTATACGCCGTGGGCGCACGGTGTTGCGATCGCCGGCGCATCGACGGCCGATGATGTCCTGGGGCTCGCGCAGAACCTCGAGGGGCTCGCGCGCGAGGAGCTCCAGCGCAGCGCGTGTGCGCGATTGATCGAGCTCGGCGCGATCGAACAGGCGCGCGCGTACGCCACCGCGACCGGCGAGGCGTGCGAGGCGTATGTCGCGTGGCAGACGGGCGATCACGCACGGATCGCGGAGATTGCAGCGCGATCCGACGAACACGCACTCCAGTACGAAGAGGGCCTCCTGACCAAGCTCGACGTCCGCCACATCCGGATCGCCGTCGCCGCAGCGACGAGCGATCACGCGATGCTCTCCGCGGTTGCAGAGGAAGTGTGTGCAGAGGCGCTCGCGGCCGCCGAGCCTTCGGTCGAGCCCGATGGCGCGGCGCTAAAGGCCGCGATCGCGAAGTGGCAACGCGACATCCCTGTGCGCCGCCGGATCGCCGCCCGGCATTCGGGGCGCACGATCCTCGTTGCGGCGGCGGCGCATGCGCGGCGTGGCGAGCATGCGCGA
The DNA here is from genome assembly GCA_031421915.1 of Myxococcales bacterium. GTDB lineage: Bacteria > Myxococcota_A > Polyangia > Haliangiales > Haliangiaceae > JABFXX01. The sequence goes on from JANOPP010000337.1 coordinate 6,793, forward strand.
GCGGAAGAGCTGTTCGCGATCATGCGCGCCCCATTCGCGGCACATGACGAGCCCGACTACGCATTCATCACGTCCGGGTTTGCGGACGAGATCGTCGAAGCGTTCGTCGCGATGAATGTGCTCGACCAGATCGAGGAGCTCGCCAAGCACACGACGCTGACGTTCCGCGCGCTTGGCTCGTACATCCCGGCGCTGATCGCTGCAGGCGAGGACGAGCGTGCGCTCGCGCTGCTCGACAATGCGCTCTCCAGGGCTCTGACGCGTCTCGATCTCCTCGAGCTGATGCCCGCCGTGCTCGCGGTCGCGGTCGATGCGAAGGACAAGGTCCGGGAAGCGCGACGCGCGGCAGACGAGTCGCTCGCGGCGCTGGGCATCTAACCCCATCGCCTGTGTTGAGCTCCGCGCACGTCCACGTGGCACGTGCACGTGCACGTCCACGACGCAACCGGCCCGCTCGATCCGGACCGTTCCGCTCCAATCCTCGTCGGAACGGTGCGTCGAGTGCCGGGTGCCGGTCGAAGATCCGATCGTGCACGTGTACGAGCACGTGGCACGTGGCACGTGCACGTCGGATCAACCCAGCCGAACTCTGGGGTTAGACGCGATCTCGTTCGCCTGCGAAGGTCGTCCTGGCCGGCGTGAAGTAGCCCCGCCACGTGTGCGACTGTCGTGCTCGCACCTCCGTCCGGAACGGCACCCCCCCATGAAGACCTGGATCGCACTCGGTATCGCTGCCCTCTCCCTCGCCGGCTGTAGCAAGAAGGAGGGAGGCGGCGGTGGTGGTGGCGGCCGCGACATGGAAAAGACGCCCGAGGCGTTCGCGGCGTGGATGCCCAAGGATGCGGCGAAGCTGTGGGACGGCGCGTGGGCGACCCGGATGACGTCGCTGATGAACGTCAAGAAGAAGAAGAGTCACACGTCGATGGCAGGCGACCCGGTAGCCGTCGAGGTCAAGGGCGACAAGGCCACGGTATGGGACGGCGAGTCCGAGCACACGTTGGGCTTCCACGTGGCCTCGCCCTGCGAAGCGCGCTTCACCGAGGCGCTCACCGAGGGCAGCATGAAGGGCGGCTTCGCCTACCACGACCAGATGTTCGTGATCCGCAACGGGGCGATCGCGGTGGGCTCCGGAAGTGCTGGCTTTCGTCGCGGCAAGGCGGCGGTCGTCTGTGCCGAGGGCATGAGCAGCGGGGTGACGATCCTCGACGACAAAGGCGCCTGCACGAGATGGAGCAAGAAGTTCGGCGACTGGGAAAGCAAGCCTGAGACCTGTGTGTGGTCGCAGAAGGACGGCAAAGATCTCCTGACGATCGGCACCGGTGACTGGGCGACGTTCGTATACGCCGACGGCGATGCCCTCGTCAGCGAGCAGTTCGTCGACGCCGAGAAGCTGACGAAGCGCACCAAGGACTTCGCCGAGGCCAAGGCACTCGTGCGGGAGACGATCGACGAGAAGGATCCGGGCGTGCAGGCGAAGAAGGCCGGCGGCGTCGTCGGCAAGACGGACACCGTCGTGTCGCTCACCGCATCGCTCGCAGCCGACAAGTCGCTCGCCGGCAAGGCGATGGAGCTCACGGCGGTGGTCAGTCAGGTCGGCACGTTCACCTCGAACGGCAAGACCTCGCACTCGGTGCGCGTGAAGGACCTCGACGCGAAGGACACCAAGTTCGACATGCCATGCGAGCTCGGCGAGACCGCGCCCGCGCCGGAGATCAAGAACGACCTCAAGGTCGTCGTGAAGGGCACACTCAAGGAGTCGTTCGGCACGCCCGCGCTCGAGCCCTGCACGATCGCCGTCGCGCCGTAGCTCGCTACGGGCTCTGGACGATCAGCAGGAACGCGAAGCGTGCGGTCACGCCCTGGCCTCGCAACGCCACGGTCTGGGAGCCCGCGTGCGAGCTGGTGTTCGGCCCACTAGGCGATGCCAGCAGAGTTCCGGACGCGTTGGCCACGAGGCAGTCGTTGTCAGTGCCGTCGCGGTGCGCGATGAGGACATAGGGGACGTTGCGGTCCCACGTCAGGTTGGCGTCGTCGATCACGGCGTCGGCCGTCAGGTTGTAGAGCGATACGATACTGCCGCCACCATTGCCGTCGCCGGTGCCGCGGTAGAGCGTGCAGTAGCTCCCGTGGTACGCCGACGTGAACGGATTGGCGAGACCGGCCGAGTAGTCGGGCCCGTTCGTGTCGTCGATGATCACGCTCGTGATCGCCGTGGTTTTCGGGGTCACGGGCAGGTTGGTACGCAGCGCGCCGACCTGCGCGCCACCGAGCTGGACCCGCGCCTCGCCTCCGATGTACGTCCACGTTCCTGGCCCGTCGCTGAACCAGCCCGCGGGTCGGACGCCCGCGCGGAACGACTCGAACAGGATGATGCTGTCGCCTGCGACGTTGGGGTTCGGATCGCACACGTCACCGACGCCGTCGCCGTCACCATCGACGTTGTTCGCGTTGACCGGACACGGATCGCAGACGTCGCCGACGCCGTCGCTCTCGTCATCGGCCTGATCCGCGTTCGCCGTCGTCGGACAGTTGTCCGCCGCGTTGAGGAGTCCGTCCCCGTCGAGGTCCGCGGGGCCATCGATCGGATCGTTCGCATCGAGCTCGCTCGCGGCGTCGGTGCTGCCGCCACCGCCACAGGTGAAGCCCATCCCCGAAGGCAGGCACTCCTGACCGGCCGGGCAGTTGTTCAGCGTCGGATCGCACGGCGCGCCGGGGCTCACGGCGGGCGAGTAACACCCTGCCAGCAGCAACACCGGCCAGATCGCCCTCACCGGCCGATGGTAAACCGTTACGGTGGAGTAGCGCGCGGAAATCGCGAGACGAACCCGACGAACGCGACGCCGAACTTCTCGAGGAGCGTCCGCGTCGATGCGTCGGTGAGCCGACCATCGACATCGAACCGCTCCTGCGCGCGCGGGATCAGCACCTCGGGCTGCGCGAGGCACGGGGCGTCGCTGTAGACGAGGATGTTGCGCAGGTGGGTCTGGGCCCGGATCGTTCCGGACATCCCGCTCGCCGCGCCGACCATCGCGATCGGCTTGCCGCGCAGGGGCGACAGCGGCGGAGGTCGCGAGATCCAGTCGAGCGCATTCTTGAGCCCGCCCGGGATGCTGTAGTTGTACTCGGGGACGCCGAACACGACGCCGTCGGCCGCGGCGATCTGGGCCTTGAGCTCGGTGACCGCGGCGGGCTCGGCAAGATCGCTGTTGAAGATCGGCAGATCGAGCAGGCCGAGGAGCTCGAGCGTGGAGCCCGCGAAAAACGTCTCGCCGACGGCCACGAGGAGAGCGCGATTGAGGGATGCCTTGCGCAGACTTCCGCTAATCCCGACGAGCGCGACCATGGGCTGGACACTATCACCATGCTAGGCATGAGCATGTTCTTCACCTCGAAGAAGTCCCGGATCCCCGGCCCCGAAGAGGCGCTTCCCGGCCGCCAGACGGCGATGCAGGTCGGCGACAAACACTTCGTCAACGGCCACTCGCTGACGAAGTTCCCTGACGGGATGCAGCGCGCAATGTTCGGCATGGGCTGCTTCTGGGGCGCCGAGCGCAAGTTCTGGCAGGTGCCCGGCGTGTACTCGACGGCGGTCGGCTACGCGGCCGGATACACGCCGAACCCGACGTACGAGGAGGTCTGCTCGGGCGCGACCGGTCACAACGAGGTCGTCCTCGTCGTCTACGACCCCACGCAGGTCAGCTACGAGAAGCTGCTCTCGGTGTTCTGGGAGAGCCACGATCCGACGCAGGGGATGGCGCAGGGCAACGACACCGGGACGCAGTACCGCTCGGGCATCTACACGTTCGGCGCCGACCAGCAGCAGGTGGCCGAGGCCTCGAAGGCGATGTACGGAACGCGCCTCGCGGCCGCAGGTCACGACCCGATCACGACGGAGATCCTGACGGCGCCAGCGTTCTATTACGCCGAGGACTACCACCAGCAGTACCTGGGCAAGAAGCCGAACGGCTACTGCGGCCTCGGCGGAACGGGCGTCTCGTGCCCGATCGGCGTCGGCGCCTAGCTCGACCCGTGGTACCAAATCGACCATGGTGCGGGTAGCGCTGTTCAGCTTGGGATGTCTCGCGGTGGCGGCGTGTGGGGACGATGCCGGTACGCCACGCGATGCCGGCGTCGATGCTCGGCTCGAGGGTTTCGAGTCGCCCGAGCTCGTGTGCCCCGGTGGTGCTGGGTGCGAGTCACCCGGTGACGGCACGCTCGAGGTCGGCGTCGGCAAGCGGGTCTGGACGCCCCAGAACTTCGAGACCTATACCGACGAGAACAACGACCAGGAGTACAACTCGAGCGAGCCGTACACGGACCTCAACGGCAACGGCAAGTTCGACGGGGTCTGGTTGTTCGGCGGTGGGCGCGCGGCACTCGGCGTCGAGACCGATGTCGAGGCGCGCGCGATCGCGTTCAAGCAGGGCGACACGACGATCGTCGTGCTCGCGGTCGATGCCGTCGGGATGCTGATGCCCGACATGGACAAGATTCGCGCGATGCCGCAGGTCGCCGCGCTCGCGATCGACCACGTCGTCATCACGTCGACGCACGCGCACAACGCGCCCGATACCGTCGGGCTGTGGGGCGGCACGGCCACCACGACGGGGCGCCAGAAGTTCGTGCTCGATCGAATGTACGCGCAGTCGGCGGACGCGATCGTCGAAGCCGTCAGCACGCTGCAGCCCGCGCAGCTCACGATCGCATCGACCAAGCTCATCAACGATCAGGCGAACCCGATGAGCCGGACGGATGACTTCAACAAGGACATCCGCGATCCGATCATCTTCGACCCGACGCTGACGATCGCGCGCTTCACGAAGGTCGGTCAGCCGACGCAGACGATCGCCACGCTGGTCAACTGGGCCGATCACCCGGAGCTCGCGAACTTCTCCGACGGGCCGACGAAGATCACCGCGCACTACGTCCACTACCTGCGCGATCGCATCGAGCAGGGCGTGCTCATGACGCAGAGCAAGTACGCGCTCGCGGATCTCCCCGGCATCGGGGGCGTCACCGTGTTCGTGCAGGGTGCGCTCGGCGGCCAGATCGGCTCGATCCGCGGCACACATCCACCGGGCCCCGATGGCACGCCGCTGACGGTGGTCGGTCACCCGATGGAAGAGGCGATCGGGACCAACGCCGCCGCGCTCGCGCTCCGCGCACTCGCGACCACGGGCGAGTCGGTCAGTGTCCTCCCGCTCGGGTTCAAGACGGCGACGTTTCACGGTCGGATCGAGAACACGTTCCTCCACGTCGCGTTCCTCGTCGGTCTGCTCGGCACCGAGGCGGAGACCGCCGGTGTGCTCGTCGGCTACAACCCCGACGATCCCATCGATACCGGCAACTATCCGTGGATCAAGCTGCGCTCGTCGTTCCTCCAGATCGGTCCGCTCGGGCTCGTCACGGTGCCGGGCGAGCTGCACCCCGAGCTCTGGGTCGGCGGCTTTGACGGCTCGTGGAGCTGGGGCTGGCCGATGTTCGATGCGACCAAGCCGAACCTGCCGAAGTTCGACGAGGCCCCGGCGCCGCCGTACATGCGCGACCTCGTGCTCGCGCACCCCGGCGTGAAGTATCCGATCTGCGTCGGCCTCGCGGAGAACTACGTCGGCTACATCGTGCCCGCGTACAACTACGTGCTCGATCCGAGTGACCCGTACATCGTCGAGGCCGAGGGTGACCACTACGAAGAGGTCTACTCGCTGTCGCCGCTGGTCGAGCAGCACGCCGTGCACCCGATCCTCGAGCTACTCAGGTACCGCAGTCCGTAGCTGATTCGCGTCTCAGATTTCTGAGCGATCGTTGCCGCGGCCCCGTGGGGTTGCGGCGAGTTAGGCCCTGGCAGGGGTCTTGCTGTGTGGGTACGGATGCGCCCCTCCCGCTTGTTCGCCTTCGCCGCGACGATGGCTCTCCTCACGGTCTCGGGATGCACCGATGACGAGGATGGTGCTCCGGACGACCACGTCTATTCGCAGACCACGTCGCTGGTTCAGTACGCGTCGTGCTCGGCGCTCGAGACCGATCTCGAGGACATGTTGATTCGCGAGGTCTGGGTCAACATCGATCGCTACGACACCAACTACGGCTGGGGCCTCGATGGCGCCGAGGGTGATGGCGCCGGTCAGGGCGGCGGCTCGCCGACGAGTGGTGGACGCGAGGAAGGCGTCGACTACTCCGGCACCAACAACCAGGAGTCGGGCGTCGACGAGGCCGACCTCGTGAAGACGGACGGCTATCACGTCTACACGCTCAACGGAAACCGCCTCCACATCTTCGGCACCCCGCAGTTCGGCGACCTCATCCCCGAGAGCGTGACGAAGATCGAAGGTCATCCGCGCGAGATGCTGCTCGACAAGGACGCTGGCCGCGCCGTGGTGTTCTCGATGATCAATGTCGGCTCGCTGCCGGCTGGTCACCCGCTCCGCGCGCTCACCGGCTTCCAGGAGAACGGACAGAGCTGGTACTGGCGCTCGAGCAACCTGTCGAAGATGACGGTGCTCGACATCTCGGATCGCACGAACCCGCGCCTGATCCGCGAGGTCTATTACGAGGGCTGGTACCAGACCGCCCGCAAGATCGACACCTCGGTCCGCGTCTCGACGTACTCGCTGATCGATCGCCACGAGATCAACGGCTGGTGGCAGCTGCTCCAGGACTCGGGCAACAACAAGACGTGGACGAAGAAGGAGATGGCGCGCCGGATCCGCTCGCTCCGCCTCCGCGACCTGATCCCGCAGATGTTCGTGCGCAATGCGAACGGTCAGTTCACCACGCATGGCCTCGACCAGGCGTCGTGCCGCTCGTTCTACCGGCCGACCGATAGCCACGCGCGCGGCATCGCCTCGATCATCTCGTTCGATCTGCTCGGCGAGACGCTGACGTTCGACGCAGATCACGTCGTGTCGAACTGGGCGCAGTTCTATTCGTCGCAGGACAAGATCGTCCTCGCCGAGCCGAGCCACGACTGGTGGTGGTACTGGTGGTTTAGCGGCGACGCCGACCAGCTCAACGTCCACGTGTTCGACATCTCGCAGCCCGGCAAGAGCCGCTACACCGGCTCGGGTCGCGTCAATGGCCAGCTCAGCGATCAGTTCGCGATCGACGAGGACAACGGCGAGATTCGCCTCGCGACCACGACCAACATCTTCCGCTGGTGGTGGCGCAACGGAAACAACACGGACGAGACGCAGCCGGAGATGGAGAACCACGTCTGGGTGCTCCAGCAGGCGGGCGCGCAGTACAATACGATCGGTTACCTCGGCGGCCTCGCGCTCGGCGAGCGGATCACCGCGTCTCGCTTCCTCGGCGACAAGGGCTACCTCGTGACGTTCCGCCAGGTCGATCCGCTGTTCACCATCGACCTCTCCGACAAGCGCAACCCGAAGCTCGCGGGCGAGCTCAAGATCCCCGGGTTCTCGACGTACATCCACCCGCTGGGCACCGACAAGCTCCTGACCATCGGCGTCGGCGGAACCGATGCCGGCGCGAACGGCCGCACGACGATCTCGACGTTCAACGTCGGTGACTTCGCGCACCCGTCGCTGATGCAGGCGCTGCCGATCGAGGGCGAGCAAGGCTGGGGTTGGTCCGAGGCTCAGTGGGAGCACAAGGCGTTCCAGTACTTCGCGCCGAAGAAGCTGCTTGCCGTGCCGCAGTCGAACTACGACTACAGCGGCGGCTACTACCGCTACCTGTCCAAGCTCGAGGTGATCAACGTCGACGAGGCGACCGGCGCGCTCTCGAAGCGCGGCGCGATCAACCACTCGTCGTACTACACCTCGGGACAGTACTGGTCGTACCTGCAGATCCGACGCAGCATCTTCATGGGCGACTTCATCTACGCCATCAGCGACAAGGCGATCACCGTCCACCGCAACACGGATCTCGGACAGGTCACGGTGCAGACGCTCCCGGGTTACACGTCGACCGATTACTACTGGTGGTGGTAACGGTGCCCGTGCCTAAATAGGGCATGAACCGAGTCTGGTGGGCGGCGTTGTTGATCGGTTGTGTCCCTCCGCAGCCGCAGCCGAGCTACTACGGACAGCAACAGGGGCAGGCCCCGCAAGGGCAGGGCGAGTACGCGCAGTCGCCCGTCGGTCAGCCTCCCGTGGCTGGCCTTTCGTGCATGCAGCTGTTCCAGTGCTTCCAGACGTGCACCGACGGGACGTGCATCCAGACCTGTCTCGGTCAGGCGGACGAGGCGACACAACAAGCGGCGAGCGCGATGCTCCAGTGCAACGGGGCTCACTGCCAGGACGGCGGCAGCGACTGCCTCCAGACGGAGTGCGCGGCCGAGCTCGAGGCCTGCCAGATCGCGATCCCCGCCGCGGCACCGCAACAGCAGCAGCCTGTCGCGTACAACAACCAGCCCGCCGAGCAGCTCGTGTATCCCGATCAGCCGCACACGACGGCAAACCTCCTGCCGTGGATGACCGGGCAGTGGATCGGGACGAACCACCAGTTCGAGTTCTGGGCGGACGGCCGCGTGCGCCGCTCGATGGGCATGCCGCTGTACTCGAAGCGGACGGGCGAGTACGCGTGCGTCTCGGTGATCAACGAGATCGGCACCGTCCGCCAGGAAGGCGACATGCTGATCATGGACTTCGCACCAGCGGACTCCAATCACTGCGGCGACAAGGACAAGGCCGCGCAGGGCCTCACCGTCCGCTACAAGATCACCTGGTACAAGTACTCCGACTTGCCGACGAACCTACTCCTCGTCGATGTCGACTGCGATCGCGGTGCGATGTACTGCAACGATCAGATGCGCCGCCGCTAGTCGAGGAGGCCGTTGCCCACGTGGCCGGCGACGCGACGATCGATGTGTTGATCCGCCAGGCGCTGCGACGGTGCCCGCGACCGCTCGGGTAGTGCTCGGCCAACACGCTTCGCGTACGAACCGTCGCGGTACGATTCCGGGAGGCGCTGCGAACGTGCCCGCGACCGCTCGGGTGGTGCTTCACCGACGCGCTTCTCCTGACGAACAGTTGCCTAGGGCTCAGCTAGGTGCGCGGTACGAGAGAGCGCCGGCATCCGAAGCAATCGGAGTTTCGGCGACGACGGCAGACTCGGGTTCTCCGTGCCGCACTTGGTGCGCGGACC
>JANOPP010000338.1:0-19308 GCA_031421915.1 Myxococcales bacterium
GCAGACGATCATCGTCCCGCCGCTCGAAGACGGCGAGCGGATCCGCTAGTGAAGCGAACCACCCGCGACAACGGACGGTTCGAAAAAAGGTGGCTCCCAGATCTGTATCCGGATCTGGGAGCCGATCCCACATGGTCTTGCGGCCATGTGGGGTGCCGGGTTCGCTCGTCCACGGCAGTTGTCGGCGCTTAGATCTTCGTGCTCGCGACCTGCCATTGGTCGAGGCCACCAAACGACCTGGAGAGGACGTGTTTACACGTCCAGAGGTGGCCACCGGATTCGAACCGGCATCTCGAGCATCTACGCCGACGGTAAGAGAGGACGAGCTCGGCGGTTTGAGCCTGGGAGATAGTTTTAGCTTTCGTCTGACCGCGAAACACAACCCTCGTTGTGGGCTGCGCGTCTACCATTTCGCCACGGAGTCGGAGTCATTCGCCGCAGGTGACTCCGGAAGGAATCGAACCTCCACGTTGCGCGGTCATCTTGATCAGGTTGAGCCTGAGCTTCAGCTTGTCTCCAAGAAACTCAAATCGGTTGTGCTGATCGCCGTGCGATCAGGCTCCGAACAAGAAGTCGAACACCTCCTTGCCGAGCTTCTTCTCCGGCGCTTCGCTAGCGTTGGCTTGCTCTCGGGCAAACTTGCACGCGTTCGATAGTTTCTCGATCCGAGCCAGAACCTGCTTCTTACGCGGAATCGCGATCGCGCCCGAGTACTTGATGGTCAGCCACTGACCGGCCACAACATCCTCGGTGATGAGCTGGGTCTGCGCAGGGTGCTCCTTCGTGGCCTCGTAGAGCGTGATCGGACGCTGGACCTTCTTGGTTCGCTGCGTCGACGTCGTGTCGGTCTTGTACAACCCGGTGCTGGGATCCACTGCCCAGTCGCTGCCCGGATCGAGCTCGGCCATCTTGGCGACGAACGTGTGCAGGTCGGACAGCTGCTTCTCGAGGAACAGCAGGTAGGTCGCGGGCACATCCTCGAGCAGGTTCTTGCCGTCGACGACAACATTCGCGCGCGCCGTGCAGTTCGCCCAGTCCTTGGTCGCCGTGATGTCGAACAGCTCGGCGAGGCCCTTCGCGACACGCTCGAGGATCTCCGACGCCTGGTGCTGCACCTTCTGACTCTCGGTCGGGTACGTCTCCCCATCCTCATCGCGCGGCTGATACGACTTCTGGAACCCGTTCATCAACGCGGGCTTTTGTGTCGCCTGGTGGAGGTCGGTGAACTCGCCATAGACACGAGTCTTGAGACCCTTCTCGATTGCGAGGATCTGGTTCAGTTTCGCCATGGTGCTGGGTCAGGCAGATACCGCGCTGACCGTTCCTCGCGCAAGAGCAGCTACACGCGTCGTCGCGAGCCATCGCACGGTTAGCCAAGCCGGCCCATCGACGTGACCCACTTGCCCGGGTCACCGACCCGCGGCCGCTCGCCGCCGCGCACCAGATACCTCACCGCATGGGCAAGCCCATCGAGCGTCAGCGGCCACATGCCGAACACGCTGGCCACCACCTCGATCGTCGTCCCGTTCCAGAACCGATCGGGCTCGGGGTTGAGCCACGCCGCACTGCGAAAGTGCGCCGCGAGTCGCCGGAGCCACTCGTGCCCGGACGCGCGATTCTGTGCGTACAGGTACATCGACCCGCCCGGATCGAGCAGCTCCGCCGGGTGCATCAGCGCATCGCCGACGATCACGAGCTTCTCGTCGCGATCGCTGTTTGCCAGCAGATCCGTGACCGCCACGGGCTTTCGGAACTCGGCATCCTCGTAGACCGCGTTGTAGACGCAGTTGTGGAAGTAGTAGCTCATGAACTTCGCGAATCGCCCGGCGCGCGACGCGGCCGTGAACAGCCGGCTCATCAGCTCGGCGTGCGGATCCATTGACCCGCCGACGTCCATCAGCAGCACGACCTTGACGCGGTTCCGCCGCGGCGGCCGGAACACGATATCGATCTCGCCCGCGTTCTTGCACGTCTTCTCGATCGTCTCGTCGAGATCGAGCTCCTCGATCGCGCCCTCGCGCCCGAGCTTCCTCAGCCCGCGCAGCGCCACATCGATCTGCCGAACGTCGAGCACGACATCGCGCCGGTACTCGCGGAACCGCCGCTCGTCCGCGACCGCCATGGCGCTCCGGGACCCACCGCCTCCGACGCGCATCCCGTTCGGGTTCTTGCCGCCGGTTCCGAACGGTGACGTGCCGCCCGTGCCGATCCACTTGTTGCCGCCGTCGTGCCGTTCTTTCTGTTCCTTGAGCCGCTTCTCGAACAGCTCGCGCAGCTTCTCGAGATCCAGCCCCTGCAGCGCGGCCCGCTGCTCCGCCGTCAGCGCATCCATCGCCTTCGGGTCGCTCAACCAGTCGAGCAGATCCTTGGTCAGCTGCAGGGACGCCGTGTGCACGTCCTTGAAGTACGCGAGGAACGCCTCGTCGTACGCGTCGTACAACGCAATGTCCTTGACGCAGATCGTGCGGCACAGACGATAGAACCCGTCGAGCGAGCTCTCGTGCAGCCCGAGCGCCATCGCCTCCATCAGCGCCATCCACTCGTGCGTGGACACCGGGACTTTTTTCGCGCGCAGCTCGAACAGAAAATCGATCAGCATCGGGGCCTACGCCTTCGCTCGCTTTCCGAGCAACTCGACGTCCTGCTCGGTCTTGAGCAGCGTCCCCAGGAACGGAATCCCGCCCGACACGCGCGCCAGATCCACACCCGCCTTCTTGAGTGCCATGATCCAGTCGATCAACTCCGACGTCGACGGCTTCTTGCGCAGCTTCGGCGTCGCCCGCAACCCGAAGAACACCTCGAGCGCATTGTCGAGCACGCGGTCGGTGATGTCGGGATGGTGCACGCGCACGATCTCCGCCATCAGCTCCCGGTTCGGGAACTGGATGTAATGAAACACGCAGCGCCGCAGGAACGCGTCTGGCAGCTCCTTCTCGTTGTTCGACGTGATCACGACAATCGGCCGCTCCGTCGCCGCGATCTCTTTTCCGGTCTCGTCGATCCGGAACCTCATCGTGTCGAGCTCGTGCAAGAGATCGTTCGGGAACTCGAGGTCGGCCTTGTCGATCTCGTCGATCAGCAGCACCACGCGCGACGGCGCATCGAGCGCCTGACCGAGAGGTCCGAGCTTGATGTACTTCGCAATGTCCCGAACGTTCGCGCTGTCGAACCGCGAGTCATGCAGCCGCGCGACCGTGTCGTAGACATACAGGCCATCGCGCGCCTTCGTCGTCGACTTCACGTGCCACCGGATCAGCGGCAACCCGAGCGAGCTTGCGAGGTTCTCGGCCAAGAGCGTCTTGCCTGTGCCCGGCTCACCGCGCACGAGCAGTGGCCGCGCGAGCGCGACGGCGACGTTGACCGCGTGCCGGAGATCCTCCGACGCGATGTAACTGGCGGTGCCCTGGAACTGATCGAAGACGGAGTCGGACATCCCCCGAACCCTAGCAGAAACGGTCAGCCCTGACTGGAACCGACTTTCTACTTCTTCTTGCCCGACACGTACGCGTCGGCGACCCCGTACAACCACGCCGCACCCGCCACCAGCACCGCCGCACTCCCCAGGATCGGGATCGCACCCAGAAAGCTCGCGCCCGCCACCGCATACACCGCGAATACGCCGATCGCCTTCTCGGTATCGCCATTCACGAGCTGTCCCAGCCCGGGCACGACCACGCTGCACACCGCGGGCACGACACCGTTACCGGAACCGCGTCGAACGAGGGCGTTGCTCATTCCCTGTTATGGCACGCCGCACCCCGCTCCGCAGTAGCGAGCTCGTTGTCGCGCTACGCGACGATCAGCGTGCGCTGACCGCAGGCAGGACACGGCGTGTGCTCGCCACCGCGCGCCGCGTTGTCCGCGAGCGTCTGTTGTCCGCGCGGCGTCAGCGCCCATGGATAGCGCGGCGGCTTGCGGTGCTGCACTTCACTCTCCGTGAAGTAGCCACCGCAGTTCCCGCACTTGATCGCCATCGCCATTCCCCTGTATGGCACGCCCGCCGCGCGGCGTCTGCCTGGGGGCACTCACGTTCTCGTCAGGAGTCCAGTCGCCGGATGCTCGTGGTCTCGCACGCGCCCGGGGCTCGAATCCGACCAAGCCGATGACCTCCAGTTCGACGCCGAGAACCGGCTGAGCTGTTCCTGTGTGACGGCTCGATCTCGATCAGCACCGCTCTAAAGGCGACGTGCGACACGTCATCGTACTCGGCCCCAGCGTGAGGATCTCTTCGTTCGCCAGCGTCATCGTCGGTTCCACAGAACCTGGCATCACCTCACGGACGCGTCCCCCTGCTCGCACGAACCACCCAGCGTAGACCGCGACCGGGCAGAGCTCCCGGACGGCGGAGGTGATGAGCGGAGCGCACTGCCGCTCGTTCATCGTTCAGCTATTCGGTTGTCACTCGAGCGCGCTCGTCAGCCCCCGATCACGACGCTTGCGGCACTGGCTCCGCTTCAGTCCCACGTGGGACCGAGTCCTCGTCGTCGACTGCTTCGAACACCACCGGCGCGCTCGTCAGCACGAGGTGCGGTTCGTCCTCGCCCGAACGGCGGAACTCGAACACCAACGCGTCCGGTGCGCGCCCCGTGATCACGAGCAGTCCCTCGTGCGCCCGGGCGTGGTGGGCCGAGCAGATGACTACAATATTGCACATCGCGTGCGTGCCGCCCCTCGATCGAAAGATGACGTGATGGAGATCGAGGTGTCGGCGCGACCGGCATCCTGGCACCACGCACGCAAACCGATCGCGGATGAACACCTTCCGCCGGGTCGGTGACGGAATATTCGGCTTCAACGGCGCCGGTCTCTCGCTCTCGAGGTCGCCGACCTCCGCCGAGTCGCACAGCAGTCGTTCCCGCCCCGCCTCGGTCAGCGGTACCTCGATGCCACCAGCAACGAAGGCGCTCTGCTTGCACACGCGACACGTGGTCACCGCATGAAGGCACGGGCGACCGACTCCATCGCCACTCGGCGCTGCGATCGAATCGACCAACGCATTGTCATCGACGCGCTCGCCCCGCTCGTCATCGAGCCCCGTTCTATACGCGAGCCACTTCGCGTAGTGCTCGCCATCGACCTCCAGCACGATCCGGTGCCTCTCCAGCCTCGGATCGGGCCGATCATCCGGAGCCGCTCCCTTCGCCAGCCCCGACACCATCCGCTCGACCTGGCGAGCCGTCTTGCCCTCGGTGCTAGCGAGCCACTCGTGCTCGTTCTCGGGAACCGCCACTCGCGTCACCTCGCGCACGACGGAGAACGGAACCTCACCGTTGCGAAACTTCTCCGCAAGTAGCGGCAGCTCGAACAGCTCGTTCGCTACGCGCAGTCGTTCGGTGGCCGCATGCGGCCCGTAGTGGAGCTCGCGTTCCATGTACTCGAGCATCGAGACGTAGCCGTGGTCGCGCCAGATGCCCGCCTCCTCGGCGAACACGAGATCACGTGCCTCCTCGGCCTCGAGCGACACACGCTGCCGCGCCCGCGCACTGAGCCGGCGGTGAAGTGCCATGCGGTACTCGACCTGCACGGCCTGATTGGTCTCCTCGAACGTCATCGCCCCAACAGCACTCGACATGGCTCTCCTCCGCCGCGTGCTCCAGCCGTCTCCGACGCGCACGCGCATGACGATCCTACACCCTGAATTTCGAGCGTCTGGCGAGCGTCATGCGTGCGCAACGGCGGCGCGACCGACACGAATCCCGCAGCGCGCGCGAACGCGCCGCACGCGCACACAGATCGATTCCTCGACGAGAAAACGCGCTACCCGACGACCGCCGCTGCAGCTCACCCCGAAACACCTGTCAAGCAACTCGTTCCAGAAAGACGACGACACGCGTGGGCGAAGCGGATGCTGCCACCACGTTCTTCAACAGTGCGAATGCAGTCGTGAGCCATTCGCGCCCACGATGTCCGCGGCCCGGACATCTGGGCGGAGTCCAGTCCCATGTGCGTCCGCCGAGCAGGCCATACCTCGCTCGGTCCGGAGCCGTTTGGCCGTTCGCGTTCTTGGCTGGGTCGATCGCGCGAGGATGGAGGCTCGCTCGAGGTCCTCTGCATTTCCGCCGCCGCGCCCTTCGCATGCGGCACCACCACCGATGTCCGAGGTCCGGAGATCAGAGCGAGGTCCGCCGATATACTTCCGAGTTGCAGGCCATGCCTCACTCGGTCCGGAGCCGTTCGGCCGGATCGCGTTCTTGGCTGGGTCGATCGCGCGAGCATGGGGGCTCGCTCCGGGCCTTCTGCCGAAGGGGGGGCTGATAGCAGGGGTCGTCGCGCTGTTCACGGGCGACGGTGCCGCCGATGGCTCCGAGTCTTCTCCAGCGGTGCGGATCTGCTCGTCCCGTTTTTTCAGGTCGAACCCACGCCCTGCCCGTGCGCTCCCCTCCCCTATGGACCCGGTGCCTCCGAGGGTGGCGGCGCTCTCTCTCGCCCCGAGCGCGCGTACCGCGCACGGAACGTGACAACGCAAAGCCGCCGCGACCTCGGCGACCCAACGATCAAGTCGTGCGACACGCATGCGGCGGCGGAGCGCTTGGCGCGTTCCGATGCGCGGAAGCGCGCCGGGCGAGAGAGCGCCGACACCCGAGGCTCTCCGTCGCTCGACGACCGGGCGCGCCGGGAAATGGTGGCCTGACCCCATTTCTGGGGACGGAGCGCTTGGCGCGTTCCAATGCGCGGAAGCGCGCGGGGGCGCCCCCAGTTCCTCGATCACCGCATCGACAGCGCCGCGAGCAGCTCCGCGAACGACGCGCCGTGGATCGTCACCGTGACCCAGCCCATTCCGATCAGCGGTACGTCGAAGTATCGTGGCGCCCCGTTCTCCCACGTGACGCCGTATCCGGTATCACCACCGTCGGTGCCGATGAGCGTGACACCCGGAAGAAACTCCGCGATCTGATAGCCGGTGTTCAAGTCGACAAGCTCGCTCCACGACCACAGGGCCAGGTACACGTCGGGTGCCGCGAAGCCCTCGAGCCCGTCACTGCGCAGCAGCACGTGCTTGTAGTCATCCGGCAGGCGCGAGCCGAGCGCGCGTTCAGCTCGCACGATCTCGAGATCGCTAGCGCCGGGTCTCGTGGCTAGCGACGGCCACACGCTTCACTCAGAACCAGGTCGAGAAGCCGAGCATCATCAGGATGTAGTGCGACTTGTACGTTCCCTGGTTGTACGGATTCTCGGCCTGGAACGGCGGCTGGAGCAGCGGGTTCGTCGGATCCGGACCCTGGCGCTCCTCGAGCGGCCGGTCCTGCCCGTTGGTGCCGCAACCGAGGCTGCCTGCCGCGAGCGTCGGGTTGCAGTCGGAGCCGTCGGCCTTCGCGCCGGGATTCGTGTTCTCGCCCTCGTAGACGAAGCCGCCGCCGAGGTTGATCTCGAAGCGTCGCGTGCGATACGCGGCACCGAGCGTGGTGGTCAAACGCGCCGCACCGTCGAGCGCGGAGCGCAGCCAGCCGGTCTTCGCGGCAGCCGTGTCATACGCGACGCCGCCGCGGAGGATGAGCTCCTTGCCGCGCGGCGGAGATGGATCGTGCGGCGGGCCTGAGTTCGGCGAGTACGGATCGATCGTCGGCTCCGACAGGAGGAAGCGATAGCTGCCGCCGAGGCGGAACGAGTACGTATCCTGGAGGCCGTAGTTGTTGTAGTTCTTCTCGAGCGGCTGCGCGTAATTGCCGTTGATGTAGAGACCGGAGTCGATCACGACGCGGTACTGGCCCGGGCTCGTGCACTCGAGATCCTTGAACTGGCCGGTCGCCGGATCGACGTCGCAGGTCTTGCCCCAGTTCTCCCAGGCGACGTTGAGCTCGACGTCAGCCTTCTCGCGGAAGTGCTTGTCGAGGAACTTGTAGCGAGCACCGAGCGTCGCGGTGCGCGGAAGCTCGAGCGAGACGCAGGCCTTCTGGGCCTCGAACGTTCCGCCGGTCGCGCAAGAGGCGTCGGCGTCGGGTACTGGACCGATGACGCGCTCGGCGGAGACACCTGGCCCCTTGACGCTCGACGCCGTGCCCTTCGCCTTCACCGTCAGCGACGAGGAGTAGTTGAAGCCAATCTCGAGCTTCGGGCTCGGGCGAAAGTTGAAGCCGATGCCAAAGCCCGGGATGAAGCCGTCCTTGACGTCGGCGGTGAACAGACTGTCGTTGCGAACGGACTCCTCGACGTTGAACGGCGTGCCCCACACGGCCACGACCGACTTGCTCTGGACACTGCCGGCGGTGAACCGCGCGCCGATGTCGAGCTTATCCGTGAGGCGGGTTGCGAGCGCGATGGTCGGGAGAAGGAGGCGGCTCTCCTGGGTCAGGATGTCGTAACGCGACGGCGGCGGCGGGATGTTGAGGTCGCCCGGTTCGGCGGCCGTCGGGAACTTGTAGCCACCGGTCATGTCGCGGAACGGATAGCCCTGCGGCGCGTAGAGGCCGACCGCGAGGCGTGCGTCGCCGAGGCGGCCACCGAGGTCGGTGACGACGGCGATGACCGGGATCGGCTGGAACTTTCCGATGCCGAGCGGCGGCTTGGGGTCGTTCTCGATCGTCGGGTACGGCGTGCCCTCGTACGTCGAGTCGAAGTCGGACGTAGCGTCGTAGTTGCCGCGCCGGGTGAACTCCATGAAGTAGCGGATGAACGTGGTCGAGAGCGTGATCGTGATGCCCTTGTGGGTCTTTGCGAGACCTGCGGGGTTGATCGAGAGCGCCTCGCCGTCGTCGGCGGACGCGACCGCGGCACCTGCACGCGAGGTCGACGTCGCGCCCGAGCCCGGCAGGAACAGACCACCCGCGAACGCGTTCGCGGTGATCAACGACGATGCGACAACGAGCTTCCCGAGCTTCATCGCCGCGAACCTACCCCAGTTGCTTAGAACCAGGTCGAGAAGCCCAGCATGAACATCACGTAGTGCGACTTGTACGTGCCCTGCGTGACGGGGTTCTCCGCCTGCTTGTCGGGGAGGAGAACGGGGGTGATCGGATCGGGGCCGCGGCGATCGTCGGCCGGGTTCTCGGTGTTTCCGGGTCCGCAGCCGAACGTCTGTCCGGGACCCGGACCGGTCGGGTTGCAGGTGCCGGTGTTCTCGGGCGAGCCCTCGAGGATCGCGCCGCCGCCGAAGTTCACCTCCCAGCGCTTGGCGCGATAGCCGGCGCCGAGCGTGATCGTGGTGCGGGCGGCGCCGTCGACGTCGGCGCGGAGCCAGCCGTCCTTGGCCGCGGCCGTGTCGTGGCCGACGCCGCCACGGATGGTGATCTCGTTCGTCTCGCCGGAGGGGATCTTGTAGCTGCCGCCGAGCCGCGCGCTGAACGTGTCCTTGAAGCCGTGGCGAACGTCGTTATCGCGGAGCGAGATGGCGTAGTTCTCGTTGCCGTTCGCGTCGCGGACGTAGACATCGGCGTCGACGACGACGCGGTAGTCGGTCGCGCGCTCGGCGCTCCAGTTCTCCCAGCCGAGGTTGAGCTCGACATCGCCGCGGTTCTTGCCGTCCTTGCCGAAGAACAGGTAGCGACCGCCGAGGGTCGCGGTCATCGGCAGCTCGAACTCGACGCACGCCTTCTGCGCGTCACGCGTGCCGCCGGGTGCACAGCGCGCCCCCGCGTCGTCGGTGGGGAGGATCACGAGCGGCAGACCGTTGAGCGAGGCGTTCGGACCGTTCTCGCTCTTCGCGGTGCCCTTCGCGTTGACGGCGACCTTCGAGCTGTAGTTCGCGCCGATCTCGATCACGGGCGTCGGACGAAACGTCACGCCGAGGCCGAAGCCGTAGACGAACTTGTCGGTCGCGTCGACCACGAACTCGGCGTCGTTCTTGACGTACTCGGAGTAGTTGTTGAGGTTCGCCCAGATCGTGGTGGTCGACTTGATGTCGGCCCAGCCGGCGGAGAATCGCGCACCGACGTCGAGCTGCTCCGAGATCCGGTACGCCGCAGCGACGCTCGGGAGGACGATCGCGGCCTCTTGCTTGACGATGTCGTAGCGCTGCGGCGGCGGCGGCGCGTTGAAGTCACCGTTGAACGCGTACTTCTCGCAGCCGCTCGGTCCCTCGACGCACATGTCGCGGAACGGATAGGCACTCGGCGCGTAGAGGCCGAGCGCGAGCGTGAGCCCGGGCACCGCGCCGCCGAGATCGCTGATGACCGCGAACACGGGGACGGGCTGGAACGAGCCGATGCCGAGCGGCGGGCTCGGATCGTTGCGCACGTTCGGATAGGACGTGTCCTCGTACGGCAGCGCCTCCTCGACGATCGGGTCGTAGGAGCCGGTACGCTGGAACTCCATCGCATAGCTGATGATCGCCATCGACAGCGTGATCTGGGTGCCCTTGGACTTCGCGAGACCCGCCGGGTTGATCGACAGCGCCTCGCCGTCGGAGGCGGAGGCGACCGCGGCGCCCGCACGCGAGGTCGAGATCGCACCGGAGCCGGGGAGCAAGAGGCCGCCGGCGTGCGCGGCGACGGACGGCAGCAGCAGTGTTCCGACGATCCCGACCGCGTGGAGCTTCATGCAACCGCGACGTTACCTCATCAGAACCAGGTCGAGGCACCGAGCATGAACATCACGTAGTGCGACTTGAAGGTGCCCTGGTTGACCGGTGCCTGGAGCTGCACGTCGGGGTTGTTGAGCGGGTTGATCGGATCGGGACCCTCGCGGTCCTCGATCGGCTCGTTGACGCCATCACCGTTGCAGCCTGTCATCGAGCCCAGGTTCGACGTCGGGTTGCAGGTGCCGGGGTTCTCGTTCTCGCCCTCGAGTACCGCGCCACCGCCGATGTTGATCTCGAAGCGGCCCGTGCGGAAGCCGGCACCGACGGTGAGCGTCGTGCGCGCAGCGCCATCGATGTCGGCGCGCAGCCAGCCCGGCTTGGCAGCGGCGGTGTCGTAGGCGACGCCCGCGCGCGTGATCAACGTGTTCGTCCCGACGGGGATCCGGTAGCTGCCGCCGAGCCGCGCGCTGAACGTGTCCTGGAAGCCGTGACGCACGATGTTGTCCTTGAGCGACATCGTCGGCGTGCCGTTCACGATCAACTCCGAATCGATCACGACGAGGAAGTCGGACGCGCGCTCGGCGCCCCAGTTCTCCCAGTTGACGTTGACCTCGACGTCGCCCTTCTCTCCGCCCGCCGCGTCGAGGAACTTGTAGCGCGCGCCGACCGTCGCGCTCCGCGGGATCTCGACGGTGACGCACGCGCGCTGGCGCTCTGCCGTGCCGCCGGGGGCGCAGCGTGCGAACTCGTCGTCGACGGGACCGACCTCGACGTCGACACCTACCGCACCCGCCTCGGAGCCGAGGTCCGCGTGGGCGTAGCCCTTCGCATCGAGCGTGAGGGACGAGGTGTAGTTGAAGCCGATCTCGAGCGTCTTCGTCGGGCGGTAGGCGAGGCCGATGCCGTAGCCCGGAACGAAGTTGTCCTTCACGTCGACGGCGAACAGGCCATCCTTGTTGACGTTCTCGACGACGTTACCCGGCGAGGCCCAGACGTTGATCTTGGACTTGAGATTCGCGAAGCCGATGCCGAGGCGTGCGCCGATGTCGAGGTTCGGCAGGATCCGATAGCTCGCGGCGATCGACGGCATGAACAGCGTCGCGTCCTGCTCGACGATGTCGTAGCGAGCGGGCGACGGCGGGTCGTTGACGTCGACGTTGAACTCGTAGCGCTTGCACCCTGTCGCCGTACGCGTGCACAGGTTGCGGAACGGATACGAGTTCGGCGCGTAGATGCCGGCCGCGAGCCGGAGGTTCGGGACCAGGCCGCCGAGGTCGGTCGTCACCGCGATCACGGGAATGGGCTGGTATTCACCGATGGCGAGTGGCGGGCTCGCATCGTCCTCGACCACCGGGTGCGCGACGCCCTCCCACGCCTGATCGGCGTCGTCGATGTAGTCGTAGCTGCCGCTGCGGCGGAACTGCATCGCGTAGTCGATGATCGCCATCGAGACGGTGATCACCGTGCCGGTGGTCTTCGCGAGCCCGGCGGGGTTGAGGCCGAGCGCCTCGCCATCGCTCGTCGACGCGACCGCGGCACCCGCGCGCGCCGTCGAGACCGCGCCCGATCCCGGGAGGAACAGTCCACCCGCCACCGCGTCGCCCTGCGTACCAGCCGCGCAGAGCGCGACCACGGAGATCCATCCACCGAGGTTCATCGCGCTCGAAGCTATCGCATCGCGGCGGCTTTGCGACGCGCGACGAGCCCGATGTGCGTCAACAAGATGGCCACGGCGGCCGGCGTGACGCCGCTGATCCGGGAGGCCTGGCCAACCGAGCGCGGCCGGATCGCTTCGAGCTTCTCGACGGCCTCGTTCGAGAGACCGGGGATGTTGCGATAGTCGAGCTCGTCGGGGACGCGCACCGAATCGGCACGGGCCAGCCTCGACGCATCGGCCTCCTGGCGCCGGAGGTAGCCCTCGTACGTGACCTCGACCTCGATCCGCTCGAGTGCGGCGGGGCTCGCCTCGCTCGCCGTCACACCGCCGGCCGCCGCGATCTGCTCGACGGCGTGCCAGTCGAGCTCGGGCCGGCGGAGCAGCTCCTCGAGCGTCGCGCGACGACCGGCGATCGGCGAGCTGCCGAACCGTGCGAGCGCGGCATTCACGGCCTCGGTCCCGAGGACGAACGCCTTCTCCGCACGCTCCCGAACGGTGGCGAGCTCGGCCTTCCACTGCTCGAACTCGCGCCAGCGCTCGTCGCTGACGAGGCCGAGTGCCCGCCCGGTTGGCAGCAAGCGATCGACCGTGTTGTCCTCGCGGAGCAGGAGCCGGAACTCCGCGCGCGAGGTCATCATCCGGTAGGGCTCCTTGGTGCCCTGGGTGGTGAGATCGTCGACGAGGACGCCGCCGTAGGCCTCGTCGCGGCGCAGGATCATCGGCTCCTTGTTCGGTCCGAAGCCGAGCGAGATCGCCGCGTTGATACCGGCGAACAGGCCCTGGATCGCGGCCTCCTCGTAGCCGCTGGTGCCGTTGATCTGGCCTGCGTGATAGAGGCCCGCGCAGCGCCGGGTCTCGAGCGTCGGCAGCACCTCGCGCGGATCGATGAAGTCGTACTCCACCGCGTAGCCGGGGCGCGTCATCTCCGCGCGCTCGAGCCCGGGGATCGTGCGCAGGAACGCGAGCTGGATGTCGAACGGCAGCGAGGTCGAGATCCCGTTCGGGTAGACCTCGGCGGAGTCGAGACCCTCGGGCTCGAGGTAGATCTGGTGACGGTCCTTGTCCGCAAAGCGGACGACCTTGTCCTCGATGCTCGGGCAGTAGCGCGGCCCCGTGCCCTGGATGTCCTTGCGCCCATCCCTGTAGATCGGCGAGCGTGGCAGGCCCTGACGGATCAGCGCGTGCGTCTTCTCGTTCGTGTACGTGATCCAGCACGCGAGCTGCGGAAGCGGCGGCGTCCTCGGCGTGCGCGTCCACCGGAACATCGGGGCCGGATCGTCGCCGGGCTGCAGCTCGAGGCCCTCGACGTCGAGCGTCTTGCGATCGAGGCGACACGGCGTGCCGGTCTTGAGCCGCGCGAGCGGGAACCCGAGCGCGTCGAGCGAGTGCGAGAGACTCACCGACGGCGCCTCGCCCGCCCGTCCGCCCGCGCCCTTCGCCTCGCCGACGAAGATCGCGCCGCGGAGAAACGTTCCGGTCGTCAGGATCACAGCACGCGCCCGGTAGCGCACGCCGATCGTCGTGGTCACAGAGGCGACGCGTTTGCGTGCGGCGCCGGTCGCGCCGAGGCCGACCGATGCGAGTGCCGGCTCGTCGATCACGCCCAGCTGCGCGACCTCGCCCTGGCGCAGCGCGAGCCGCTCCTGCTGCTCGAGCCGCCCACGCATCTCGTCGCGGTAGCGGCGCTTGTCGGCCTGCGCACGCGTCGAGCGCACCGCGGGCCCCTTGCTCGCGTTGAGCCGGCGGAACTGGATCCCGGTCGCGTCGATCACGCTCGCCATCTCGCCGCCGAGCGCGTCGATCTCCTTGACGAGGTGGCCCTTCGCCACGCCGCCGATCGCGGGGTTGCACGACATCTGCGCGACCATCTCGAGGCTGCCGGTCAGGACCAGCACGCGCGCGCCCATCCGCGCCGCGGCGAGTGCGGCCTCGCAACCGGCATGGCCGGCGCCGACGACGATCACGTCGTAGGCGTCTGGGTAGTCGTAGGCGGACACTGGCCACAGTGTGTCGCACCCGCCCGGCCGACGAGCAACCCCTATCCTCTAGGCGTCTGGATCGACGCCGACCCGGCGCAGCGCGCGGCGGGCATCCATCAGGTTCGACTGCACGCGGCCGAGCGGGCGATCGGTGTAGACGATGACCTCGCTGCTGATCCGGTCGCGCTCGGTGGCCCGGAAGTACCCGCCTTCGACCGCCAGCAGGAATGCGTTGAGCAGATTGTCGTCGACGAGCGAGACGGCGGCGTCGATCGCGATCAGCTCACCGCGCGCCGGCGTCGCGACGAGGATCGCCGGGCTCCCCCCGATCGCGGTGCGGACTCGCTCCATCGTCGGGCGGTGGAGGATCATCTCGGCCGCGAAGAAGTCGCCGCTGACGGCGACCATCGTCCCGAATGGCATCTCCGTCGATTCCACCTCGATGGCGATGTTCGCGAGGTTCGCCAGCGCGCGAGCGCGCAGCTCCGGCGCCGGCTCTCCCGTCCCGCGTGGATAGCTGATCACCGAGTCGTGATCCTCGACCCACACGATCACCGGAACGTCGGGCGCATCGACCTCGTCGGTGAGCAGAAGGGACCACCAGCACTGCTCGATCGGCACGGCCGTGCGGTGAACGAGGAGCGGCATCGGTCGTCCCGCCGTCGGTGACGTGGCCATCTTGGTGGCCTGGACGAGCGAGCGCATCGAACCGTTGCCGCCCTCGAGCAACGTCTGCGCGAGCTTGCCGGGGTACGTGGCGGTGCCAGGCCCGAGGTCGAGGCCGAGCGGGAACGTGTGCCCCGGAACCTCGACCCAGCGCGCTGGTGTGGCCGCGCGGATCAGCTCTCCTGCCAGTGCGCAGAGCTCGAACATCCGCGTCCACCATGCGCTCGCGTCGGTCTTCGCGATCGGCCGCCGCCGGAGCTCGTGCTCGAGCACGTCGAGAGCGTCGCCTGCGCTCCCGACCTTGTAGCGACGGCGGATGTTCGCCGCGAGATCGACGAACGCACCGTCGAGCTGGACCGTCGTCGCGAGCGCCCGGGGGTTCGCGTGCTCGCGGGTCCCATCGAACACCACGCCGCCGGCCGCGCTCACTGCGTCGACGAGAAACGTCGGCGGCAGCTCGCGCGTCCGATAGACGACGAGGCCGCGGCCGTCGTAGCGCTCGGTGATCGCGGCGCGCGCGCGCACGACGCGGCCGATCGCGATCACGGTCGACAGCGCGGGGAGCTCGAGGATCGCGCTCGTGGTGCGGTCGTCAACCACCACGAGCGTGGCGCGGCCATCGGGCCGCGGCTTGGCGACCGCGATCTTGTCGAGGTCGGCCCAGGTCACTGGGCAGGCGGCAGTGCCGGACCCGGCTCGAGCGGCGCTTCCACGGGCTCCTCGCCCGGGGCACGACCGCCACCCTCGCCGCAGACCTCGCCGGACTTGCGCCACGGCATGAACTTGTAGACGTCGAGCGTCGCGTACACGACGAGCTCGCTCGGGTGCGTACCGTCGGGCGCCTTGCCGTGATCCCACGAGATGTTCTTGATGCGAGTCGAGCCGCACGGGTCGTGGAGGCCGCGCTTGAACTCCTTGTAGGCCGCGGCGAGCGCGTCGAGCTCCTCGAACGAGCACGCGCCGGGGTTGCCGCACTCGAACCGGAACGTGTCGTAGAAGCTCGCCATCTTCGCGCCGAGCTCGCGAACCACGACCTCGGCCGAGACGCCGACCGGGTTGGAACCGCGCAGCGCGATCGGGTGTTCGCCCGGCGCGAGGTCGACGTAGAAGCAGACCTCGGGCTTCTCCTGGGTCTTGTAGAGGCGGGTGTCGCCGGGCATCGTCAGCCACAGCTCCTGCGCGCTCTTGAGCCGGATCTCGAACCGCTTGCGGCCACCATCGGGGACCCCGATCTCGGCCTCGGTGGTCGCGCACGAGCAGGAGTCGTACTGGCACAGGGGACCGGCGAGGGTCCCGGTCGTCTGTTTGGCGGGCACGGGCCCGATCGGGATCTGCGATTTGCCACCCCCACATGCCGACCAGGCAATCACCACGAACGCGAGCACGGCCCGAGGACTCATGCCCTCTTATCGCACAGGCAACGGCCTGGGCGGCAGCGTGGTCCAACGCTCGCCGTTGATCCCGATCGCGCTACGGTGTATCCCTCCGAGGCTTCCGAAATCCCCATGACCTCCAAGAACTTCCTCAGCGCCTGGGTCCTCGTGATCGCGGCCACCGTGGCCACTGCCGCGTGCGCCGGCAAGAGCGGCGGTGGAGCCGTCGAGTACTCGGTCTCCGCGCAGAAGAACTACGAGAAGGGGCTCAAGCAGCTCGACGCCAAGGACTGGGTCGCCGCGTCGAAGTACTTCGGCTTCATCAAGAGCCGGTTCCCGTACTCGAAGTACGCCGTGCTCGCGGAGCTGCGGCTCGCGGACGCGGAGTTCGGTGCGGAGCAGTACCTCGAGTCGATCGACTCGTACCGGCTGTTCATCAAGTTCCACCCGACGCACGAGATGGTCGCGAACGGGTACGCGACGTACCGGATCGGCGAGGCGTACTTCAAGCAGTTGCCCGGCGACTTCTGGCTGTTCCCTCCGTCGTTCGAGAAGGATCAGTCGTCGACGGAAGACGCGGGCAACGAGCTCAAGACGTTCCTCGACAAGTACCCGGACTCTCCGTTTCGCGCCAAGGCCAAGGAGATCATCGTCAAGGTCGGCAAGCGGCTCGCCGATCACGAGTGGTACGTCGCCCGCTACTACTGGGATCGCGGAAAGCC
Source organism: Myxococcales bacterium (assembly GCA_031421915.1). Taxonomy (GTDB): domain Bacteria; phylum Myxococcota_A; class Polyangia; order Haliangiales; family Haliangiaceae; genus JABFXX01. The sequence continues at coordinate 16,851 of JANOPP010000338.1, forward strand.
GATGGGCACCGTGATCCGCCTGCGCCGGTTGCTCGAGCGCTATCGCGGTGTCGGCTATGACGAGGAAGCGCTGTGGCTGCTCGGGCGCGCGTATGTCGCCGTCGCCATGCCGGATCGCGCACGCGGCGTGTGGCAAGAGCTCGTTGCCAAGCACCCGCGCAGCGACCGCGCAGACGACGCGAAATCTGCGCTCGGCGGGCTCGCCCCGACGAAGCGCTGATTGCCTACAAACCGCTTTCGCCGGCTTCGTAGTATCGTAGTCGACGATGAGCGCTGACCGCGTCGAGAAGCTGATCGCCCAGGGGCGAGAGCACTACAACGCGGGCGAGCTCGAGCAGGCCGAGCCGTTCCTGGCCGAGGCTGCCTCGGCGCGGCCGAGCTTCCCGGACCTCTACAACATGCTCGGCGTTGTCTATCACTCGCAGGGTCGGTTCCAGGACGCCGAGGAAGCGTTCGAGAACGCGCTGCGGTTGAACCCTCGCTACACCGAGGCCGCGCTCAACCTCTCGGTCACGTACAATGATCGCGGCAAGTACGACCGCGCGCGCGAGGTCTACACCCGCGCCGTGTCCGCGTCGGTCGGGCAGCCGAACGCGCTCGACCGGTTCGCCCGCGGCAAGCTCGCCAACATGCACGCTGATCTCGGCGCCGCGTACTCCGGTCTGGCGATGTTCGACGAGAGCGTGCGCGAGTACTCGAAGGCGCTCGACCTGTGCCCCGAGTTCGCCGATCTCCGGGTCCGCCTCGGCAACGTCTATCGCGACATGGGCGTTCACCATGCCGCGATCGCGGAGTTCGAGCACGCCAAGCGCCTGCGCCCCGACTTCATCCCGGCGCGGATCCACCTCGGAGTCACGCTGTTCTCGCTCGGCCGCACGGATGCGGCGCTCGCCGAGTGGCAGCATGTCCTGACGGTCGATCCGAACAACAAGAGCGCGAAGCTCTACATCCGCATGGTCACCGACGAGAACGGCCCCAAGGCGGGCTCCGCCCTGCCCCGCTAGCGCTTCTTCGTCGCCCGCGGCATCTGCAGCACGACGAGGTAGTCGTTGACCGGCTTGACGAGTGCCTCGGCGACACCGCCATCGGTATCGATCACGGGGCGCACGGACACGACATCACCGACGCCGCGGCGCTCGAGGCGCTTCACGATCGCGGAGTCGTGGCAGTGGCCGTTGCCGGCGAGGATGATCGCGTGGCCGTTCGGCGTGGCCGCGAGCCACTTCGCGGTGACGTCGGCCATCGTCTCGTCCCAGATCACCTGAACCGTGTAGATCCGCTCGGCGCTCGGCATCTCGGGCAGGTCGCCCTTCTCGGGGTTGGGATTGGCGGGCGGTGCCGGTGCGTTCTCGTCCTTGGGCTCGCTGTGCGCGTGCGTGCCGCCCATGCCCTCCATCAGGCTGTCGAACCACGCGCGGTGCACGGCGTCGTCGAGCACGAGCTCGGGGACCTGAGCCTTCTCGTCAGGCGTGAGTGACTCGAGGCCCTTGCGCACGACCTTCTTCGTCAGCTCGCGCGCGGCGTTCGCGGCGAGCAGCTTGGCGCCGGCGCCGATCGCGGCGTCCATCGTCGGACCGTAGAAGCCCCAGTCGTAGCCCCAGCGCTCCTCCCAGCCGACGCGCGTCCGCAGCGCGGCCGGATCGATCCGCTTCGCGCCGTAGTCGTCGAGCACACCCTGGAACGGCTTCTGGATCATCTCGAGGCTGAGTGCGAACGGCGTCCCCGGTGAGCGCTTCGCGAGCTCCTTCACGATCTCGAGCTGCACCCAGTGATGGTGCGGGTTCGTGTGATCCTCGCCGACGCAGACCGCGCGGGCCTGCCCGAGCGCGGTCCAGAACGCGGGCGTGTCGAGCTGGCGACCGGTCCGCGCATCGAGCACCTGGTAGGGCAGCGCGGCGAGCTCGATCCCGCCCGACGGCGCTCCCGGCTTCTTCGCGGGACGTCCGCCGTAGGTTCCACCGCACCCGACCACGAACGTCGTCGCGAGGAGCGCACACAGCACGCGATGCGGCATCTGGTGATGGTAACACTGCGGCCCGTGGAGCTGCCGTATCTGACCGCCGACCTCCCGGGCATCGGTGGCGTGCTGAAGGCGAACGACGAGGACTTCTTCGTCGACGAGGAGCCGGCGTACCTGCCGTCGGGAACCGGCGACCACGTCTACATCCACATCGAGAAGCGAGGGCTGACCACCCGCCACGCGATGATGGAAATCGCGCGCGCCCTGCGGATCGCGGAGCGCGACATCGGCGCCGCCGGCCTCAAGGATCGCCACGCCGTCACACGGCAATGGCTGAGCCTGCCGCCGCCGATGACCGAGGAGCTGGCGAAGACGCTCGCCGTTCCGGGCGTGACGCTCCTCGGTGTCAGTCGTCACGGCAACAAGCTCCGCACCGGCCACGTTCGCGGGAACCGGTTCAAGCTGATCGTGCGCGAGGTCGCCAAGGGGGCCGCCGAG
>JANOPP010000339.1:0-16822 GCA_031421915.1 Myxococcales bacterium
CGGCCACGAGGACCACATCGGGCGGTAGCATCGGCGCGACGATCGACGTCAGCGACATGTCGATGAACATCGTCTTGAGGTCGCGATGATTGACGCCGAGGAGCGCGACGCCAGCCGCGAGCGCGATCTCCGCCTCGCGCACGGTGTGGACCTCGACGAGCGCATCGAGCTCGTATGTCTGCGCGGCGGCGAGCAGCTCGGCAAGCTGAGCCGGCGACAGCGCGGCCACGATCAGCAGGATCGCGTCGGCACCGGCGGCCCGCGCCTCGGCGACCTGATAGACGTCGATCAGGAAGTCCTTGCGCAGGAGCGGCACGGCGACGCGCTCGCGGCAGCGTGCGAGGAACGCGAGGTCGCCGTCGAAGTACTGGCGATCGGTGAGAACGGAGATAGCGGCCGCACCGGCGGTCTCGTACTCCACCGCGACCGCGGCCGGATCGGCGCCTGCGCGGATCGGGCCCGCCGACGGCGATGCTCGCTTGATCTCCGCGAGCACGCGGACCGGTGCGCCCGGAGGACGCGTCAGCGCGCGAGTGAGGCCGCGCGGCGATCCGTGCACGATCGTCGCAGCGCGCGCGTCCGCGTCGAGAGAGGTCCACGTGCGCTCGGCCTTGGCGGCGGCGACCTCCTCGCGCTTGCTCGCGAGAATGGTGTCGAGGATGGTCACGCGCGCCTCTGCGTGGGTGCGGCCCGGTTGCCCCCGATGCCCGGACGCGACGGATCGATGGCCGTCACTCGACGCCCTTGTAGTCGGCCGCCTGGAGGCCCGCGAGCTCCGCTGCGTCACCCGTGCCCTGGCTGATCTCGCGCCACTTGTGGAGCACGAGGCGCGCGGCACCATCGACGGCGACGGTGCTGGCGCGAACGTACTGATCCGGGAGGCGCTGCAGATCCAGCGTCCCGGTCTCGAGCAGCTCGAGGCCGAGCGCGGCGGTCATCGCCGAGGCGCGCAGCACCGCCTCGTAGCGCTCGCCGTGACCGACGAGCTGGCCCGCGAGCAGCTTGCGGACGACGTTCGCGTTGTGGGCGCTGTCGCCGCCGGCAAGGCCCGCGGGGTCGAGCTCGTCGACGCCGAACTGCGCAGGTGACAGCGTACGGCTGAGCACCATGCCATCGTCCCAGATCGCGATGTGAGTCTCGCCACGGACCGCGAGCTCGTCGATACCACCTTCGCCGTGGACGACCGCGGCGCGGCGCAGGCCCAGGGCGCCGAGCGCTGCGGCGACGGGTTCGCACCACCGACGATCGTAGACGCCGACGACCTGATGCGCGACGTTGGCGGGGTTGGTCAGAGGGCCGAGGAGGTTGAAGATCGTGCGCGTGCCGAGCTCGCGGCGCGGACCGGCGGCTTGACGGGTGGCCGTGTGGAACCTGGGTGCGAACGCGAAGCCGATGCCCGCGACCTCGATGCAGCGCGTGATCACCGCGGGCTCGGCTTCGATCGCGATGCCGAGCGCTTCGAGCACGTCGGCGGAGCCGCACTTCGACGACAGGGCGCGGTTGCCGTGCTTCGCGACGATGCCGCCGCATGCGGCGATCAGGATGGCGGCGATCGTCGAGACGTTCACGGTGCCGGCGCCATCACCGCCGGTACCGCAGGTATCGATGCTGTGCTCGCGGTGCGGGCACTCGAGCGACACAGCGCGGCTGCGCATCGCGGACGCGGCGCCGACCAGCTCGTCGACATCCTCGCCCTTGGCGCGCAGCGCGATCAAGAACCCGCCGATCTGCGCAGCGGTCGCCTGCCCGTCCATCATCTCGGCGAAGATCTCGGCGATCTCGGCGCGGCTGAGATGCTCGCCGATGACCGCACGAGCGATGCCCCGGACGATGGCCGTGCTCATCGGAGCCCGCCGCTGGTACCGAGCACGCCGGGCGCTGGCCTCATGCCTTCGCCATGGCGAGGAAGTTCGCGAGGAGCGCCTTGCCTGCCGTTGTCATGATCGACTCGGGGTGGAACTGCACGCCCTCGAGCACGGCGCCGCGCGCCTTGAGGCGAACGCCCATGATCTCGTCCTCCCAGGTCTTCGCGGTCACCTCGAGCGTATCGGGCATCGTCTCCGGGGCGATCACGAGCGAATGATACCGGGTCGCAACGAACGGGTTCTCGACCCCGGCATACAGGCCCTTCTCGTCGTGAAAGATCTTCGAGGTCTTGCCGTGCATGATCCGAGGCGCGCGCACGATCTTGCCGCCGAACACCTGACCGATGCACTGGTGGCCGAGGCAGACGCCGAGGATCGGGGTCTGCCCGCCGAACGTCTTGATCACGTCCATCGAGATGCCGGCTTCGTTCGGCGTGCACGGGCCCGGCGAGATCACGATCGCGTCGGGGGCGCGCTCGCGAATGCCGTCGAGGGTGATCGCATCGTTGCGCTCGACGGTGACGGTAGCGCCGAGCTCGCCAAAGTACTGGGCGAGGTTCCAGGTGAACGAGTCGTAGTTGTCGATCAGGAGCAACTTCACGAGCCAGGCTCCTCGGCCGTACGGGCCATCGCGACCGCGCGGAGCACCGCGCGCGCCTTGTTCACAGACTCCTGGTACTCGAGGTCGGGGACCGAGTCCGCGACGAGGCCGGCGCCGGCCTGCACGTAGATCGTGTCGCCCTGGCTGACGAGCGTGCGGATCGCGATCGCGAGATCGAGGTTGCCCGTGTAGCTGACGTAGCCGACGGCACCGCCGTAGATACCGCGCTGGTGAGGCTCGAGCTCGTCGATGATCTCCATCGCCCGGATCTTCGGGGCGCCCGACAGCGTGCCGGCCGGGAATGCGGCGCGCAGGACGTCGAGCCAGGTCTTGCCCTTCGCGAGCGTGCCGACGATGTGCGAGGTCATGTGCATGACGTGCGAGTAGCGCTCGATCACCATGGTCTCGGCGACATGGACCGTGCCGACCTCGGCGACGCGGCCGACATCGTTGCGGCCGAGATCGATCAGCATGAGGTGCTCGGCGCACTCCTTGGGATCGACCAGGAGCTCGGCGGCCAGGCGATCGTCGTCGGCGACCGTGGTGCCGCGCGGGCGCGTACCGGCGATCGGGCGAACCTCGACGCGGCCGTCGCACAGCCGCACGAGCGTCTCGGGTGACGCGCCCGTGACCCGCGCCTCGGGGAACTCGAGGTGAAACATGTAGGGCGATGGGTTGATCACGCGCAGCGCGCGATAGACGTCGAGGGGGCGCGCGCCGGCAGCTGGCTCGGAGAACCGCTGCGAGAGGACGACCTGGAACGCGTCGCCGGCGAGGATGTAGTCCTTCACGCGATCGACGGCGGCGACGAAGGCCTCGCGCGTGAACGACGACGGCGGCACGCTGTCGCTGCGTGCCTCGCCGAGCCGCGGCGGAGTCAACGACGGGAGGCGCCGGCGCGGTGCGCGCAGCGTCTCGATCACGGCGTCGATCCGAGCGCAGGCGCGTTCGTACGCGGCCTCGGCGCGCTCGGGCCGCGCGAAGTACGGTGTCGCGACGACCTTGAGGGTCTGGCGCAGGTTGTCGAAGATCAGCAGGGTGTCCGTGATCACCATGCACAGTGGCGGGAGATCGGCCATGCCGGGCGCGGGCTTCGCGCGTGACGGCAGCTCCTCGAACGCGCGCACGCAGTCGTACGAGATCCAGCCGACCGCACCACCCCAGAACCGCGGGAGGCCCGGCACGTCGACGGGCTTCAGCTCGCCGAGCACCTCGGCAAGTGCGGCGGTCGGATCCGGCGTCGCCCACTCGGCAGTGCGCGGCGGACCACCGCCATCGACGTCGTACCAGGTGACGCTCGCGGTGCCGTCCTTCCAGCGCACGACCGCGCGCGGAGCGACGCCGACGAACGAGTACGCCGCCCACGTCGAGCCGCCGACGACCGACTCGAGCAGGAACGAGTGCTCGCCGGCGCCAAGCGCCGCGTAGGCGGACACCGGCGTATCCCCATCGGCGAGGAGCTCCCGGTACACCGGGATCAGGTTCCCCTGTCCCGACGCCGCGAGGAACTCGTCGCGCGAAGGCGTGTACATCGAGGTGGTTATACCAGTCGCGGGGATCGGCCGCGGCCCCCGGGCGCGGAGATCGCGGACGATATGAACGTGTTCATTTCTGGCCTTGACGCGCCCCCATGACGGTCTTACTTTTTGAACATGTTCAACACAACTCGCAACCATCGCTGGGTCACGATTCCCGCTGCCATCGCCGTGCTGCTTGCGATGGTGACGAGCGAAGCCAACTTCCTGTTCTTTGCCCCGCCGGTGTTCGCGCTGCCGTTCATCGTCCACGCAGCAAGTCGCCGCACCGAGGCCGCCACGGCGGCGGCGTTGATCACGCTGCGCGTCGCAGGTGGGCTCCTGGTGGTGGCAGGTCTGATCGGTGCGCCCGACAACGCCCTCCTGGGTCTCATGATCGTCGGTGCCGGCACGGTGCTGCTCGTCGCCACCGGCACGCACCGGCGGGAGTGCCGGTTGGCCGCGGCGACCAGCGTCACAGGCGGACTCGTCCTCCTCGCTTCCCCGCTGACAGCGTGGATCGGAGCCGACCTGCGGCTCACCGCCGGTGGCGCGGTCGGGCTCCTCGTCGGCGGCGTGGTGTGGGCGCGCGAGGTCCTCGCCGACGCTCGGACGCGTGAGGTCATTCCCGCGATGAAGATCGCCGCCTGAGCACCGCCATGTATCGCCTCCTGATCGCCCTCTACCTCTACGTGATCCTCCTCGGCATCGTGGTCGCGATCAGCGTCGGCTATGCGCTCTGCGTCGTCATCGATCGCACGCTCACGCTCGTCCTCCTGCCCTCGCCGCCCGCACTTCCGCGGGCGATCGCATCCTTTCAACCCGGAGACCTTCGATGACCCAGGCCAACCTTCTCGTCCTCCTGCCCTACGCCGCGATCGCGGTGTTCCTGACGATCTGGCTCGCGCGGCAGCTCTCTCGCCACGGCGAGGTGTTCCTCCACGCCGTGTTCCCCGACCGGCATGACCTCGCGGACGCGATCAACCAGCTGCTCGTGATCGGCTTCTACCTGGTCAACATCGGCTGGGCCCTGCTGCTCCTCCGCGCGAACGAGATCCACGTGGAGAACGCGACCGACGCGATCGCGCTCCTGACCACCCGGCTCGGAACGCTGCTGCTCCTCCTGGGGATCGCCCACCTCGGCAACCTCTATGTGTTCCACCGCGTGCGTCGCGGCGCGGAGTCCACGAAGCTGGCTGCATGACGAGCCGCAAGCGCCCCGCGAAGAAGCCGGCACACCGTGCTCCAGCGGTCGCGCGTCCCGAGCGGGTCGACGGCGAGCGCAAGCGCGACGCAACGCGCCGCAAGTTGCTCGAGCGGGCCCTCAAGTTGTTCCAGCAGCGCGGTGTCGAGGCGACCACGATGCGCGACATCGCGAAGGCGGCCGGCATGTCCCTCGGCGCGGCCTACTACTACTTCCCGTCGAAGGAAGCGCTGATGTTCGCGTACTACGAGGACCAACAGGCGGAGTTCGAGCAGGTCCTGGCGACCGCAACAGGCACGGTGCGCGAGCGACTCGGCACCGTGTTCCACGGCAAGCTCGAGACGATCCGGCCGCAGAAGAAGATGCTCGCCGCGATCGTGCAACGGCTCGTCGATCCGACGGACCCCGTCGGCGCGTTCTCGGAGCAGACGCGCGGCGTCCGCAATCGCGCGATGGCGGTGCTCCAGGCGGCACTCGACGGGTCGGGCTTGCCTCCGAGTGTGACCCCGTTCGCGGCTCGCGCGCTGTGGCTCATGCAGATGGCGATGATGCTGGTATTCGTCAACGACGACAGCCCACGCGAGCAAAAGACGCACGACCTGGTCGACGAGGCGCTCGACCTGATCGTCCCGATGCTCCCGCTGCTCGCGACGCCGATGGGCGCCGCGATGATCGACAGGATCACCGGCGCGCTCGGGCGTGCGGGGATCGCGCCCGCCGTATCGGCGTGACGGCCGGCGCCGTGCCGGGCGTGAACGATTTGGGAGCACGGATCGCCGAAGCCACCGAACTCGAACAGTTCGCCGGTGACCACGTCACGTTCGCCGCCGTGATCGCCACGAGGCACCTGCCGTAGTGCGACAGGATCTCGTATAACGCCTGCATGCACCCCGATCTCCAAGCGACCCTCGCCGCCGTCGACCCCGAGATCGCGGAGCTGATCGCGCTCGAGGAGCGCCGCCAGCGCGACAAGATCCGGCTGATCGCGTCGGAGAACTACGTCTCGGGTGCCGTGCTCGCCGCGACCGGCTCGGTGCTGACCAACAAGTACAGCGAAGGCTACCCGGGCAAGCGCTACTACGAGGGGCAGCAGTACATCGATCAGATCGAGCAGCTGTGCATCGACCGCGCCAGGGCCCTGTTCGGTGCCGAGCACGCGAACGTCCAGCCCTACTCGGGCTCGCCGGCGAACCTCGCGGTCTACTTCGCGTTCCTCAAGCCCGGCGATACGGTGATGGGGATGGGGCTGCCGGCTGGCGGTCACCTGACGCACGGCTGGAACGTCTCGATCACCGGCAGCTACTTCCGCGCTGTTCAGTACGGCGTCCGCAAGGACACCCACCGCATCGACTTCGACGAGGTGCGCGAGCTCGCGCGCAAGGAGAAGCCGAAGCTCCTGTTCGCTGGCGGCACCGCGATCCCGCGCACGATCGACTTCGCCACGTTCGGCGAGATCGCGCGCGAGGTCGGCGCCGTGTTCGTCGCGGACATCGCCCACATCTCGGGTCTGGTCGCGGCCGGGGCGCACCCCTCGCCGGTACCGATCGCCGATGTCGTGTCGACGACCACACACAAGACGCTGCGCGGTCCGCGGGGCGGCATGTTGCTGTGCAAAGCGACGCACCAGAAGGCGATCGATCGCGCGGTGTTCCCCGGCCTCCAGGGCGGCCCGCACAACCACACCACCGCCGGCATCGCGATCGCGCTCAAAGAAGCGGCGACCGCGGAGTTCACGAAGTACGCGCACCAGATCATCGCGAACTCGCGCGCCCTCGCGGCGGCGCTCGTCGAGAAGGGCTGGGGCGTGATCACGGGCGGTAGCGACAACCACCTGGTCCTCGCCGACATGACCCCGAAGAGCGTGTCTGGGAAGATCGCCGCCAAGGCGCTCGACGTCGCCGGCATGGAGCTCAACTACAACAGCGTTCCGTTCGACACCCGCAAGCCGTTCGACCCCTCGGGCGTCCGCCTCGGGACCGCCTCGGTGACGAGCCGCGGAATGCGCGAGCCCGAGATGAAGCAGATCGCCGCCTGGATGGATCAGGTGGTCAACTCCCCGACCAACGCGTCGATGCACGAGCAGGTCGCCGCCGAGATCCAGGAGATGTGCGCGAAGTTTCCCGCGCCCGGTATTCTGATCTGAAGCCAGCTACCATGACGCGATGTGGATCGCGTTCCGTCTGATCCTGGCGATCATCGGGTTCGCGATCCGGCAGCTCAGCCGCGGTGCCAAGAAGGCCGACGACGGCATGTTCGAGGGCATCCCCTACTTCGAGAAGGTTCGCCAGACCAAGAAGGGGATCAAGAGCTTCACCATCGGCATGGAGCGCAAGTCGCCGACGTGGCTGCGCTGTCACGCCGAGAGCAAAGCCGACCGATTCTTCAAGTGGCTCGGGATCGCCAACGAGGTCCAGACCGGTGACGAGAAGTTCGACGACCGGGTCTACGTGACCTGCGACCACCCGTACATCCAGGCCCTGCTCTCGGAGGACGCGGAGCTGCGCGAGTCGATCCGATGGGTGTTCGATGAAGGCTACAAGCGCGTCGTCTTCAACGGCACGACCGTGTCGATCGAGCGCGATGCCGACTACCGCCCCCATCAGCGCGACTTCCAGCTGCTCAAGCGAATCCACACCGCGTCGAAGCGACTCGAGAACGAGATGCCCAGCCGGTTCGGCGATCCGTTCCTGTGGAAGGCGTTCCTCGTCGAGGGAATCATCTGGAGCATCGCCGGCTACGCGATCGGCGCCGTGGTTCAGATGATCGTCACCGATCAGGACGTCCACCTGTCGCGGATGGCCGTGGTCAGGATGGGCATCTACGTCGCTGCCGCAGTGTTCATCGTCCTCATCGGTTTGATCGCGCTCGGGATGCGTGGTTCGTCGCGCGGCCACCGGGTGATCGTCGAGAGTGCCGTGCTCCTGCTGTTCGCCCTTCCCGCCAGCGCGATCCAGCTCGTCGGTGACACCAATCGCGCGCTCGACGACAAGCCGCCGATCATCACCAAGCGCACGATCAACCAGTGCGAGGAGCGCGTGCACGTCCGCCGTAACCGCCGGCATCACGAGACAAGCCGCTGGTACTCGTATCACCTGTGGCTCGACCCGCCCTCGGGGGAGGTCGAGGATCCAGATGCGCCGCCGCAGCCCCAGGTCCAGGTTCCGCAGACGATCGAGGTCACGAGCAGCCTGTGCAACCCGCCCGGCTCCGATGGCACCGTGCTGCTCACCATCGGCCAGGGCCGGTGGGGCCTGCCCTGGTACCGACAGATCCAGGTCGGCGACGCGGTCTGGACGAGCCCGCTCTAACGGCGTTTCTTCTTCGCCGTCGTCGCGCGCGGGGGCGGTGCCTTCGCGGCGTTCTGCATCGCCACCACGTGATCGAGGATGCGGTGCGCGACCTCGGCCTTGGTCCCGGCTGGCACCTCGATCGCGCCGCTCGTATCGACGAGCGTGACGCGGTTGGTATCGACCGCAAAGCCGGAGCCCGGCTCGCTGACGTCGTTCGCCACGACGAGGTCACACTTCTTCGACGCCAGCTTCTTCTCTGCGTTCCCGATCACGTCTTCCGTCTCGGCCGCGAAGCCAACGAGCAACGGTGTCTTCTTCGCGCCGCGCTTCTTGCCGAGCTCGGCCAAGAGATCGGGGTTCTGCACGAGCTCGATCGTCGCCTTGGGACCGAGCTGGCCGCGCTTGATCTTCTGCTTCGCCTCCTTCTCGGGCCGGTAGTCCGCGACGGCGGCCGTCATCACGACGACGTCGGCATCCTTGGTGGCGTCGTTGAGCGCCCACTGGAGCTGGGTCGCGTTCTCCACGCTCATGGTCGTGACGCCGATCGGCGGCGCGAGCGAGCTCGGGCCGAGCACCAGCGTGACCGAGGCTCCGCGGCGCTGTGCGGCAGCCGCGATCGCGACGCCCATCTTGCCGGAGCTGCGGTTGCCGACGAACCGCACCGGATCGATCGCCTCGTACGTCGGCCCCGCCGTGACGACGACGCGGGTGCCCGCGAGGTCCTGGGTCGACAGCACATGCGCAGCGGCCTCGACGATATCCGCGGGCTCGGCGAGCCGCCCGGGGCCGGTCCATCGACATGCGAGGAAGCCGTCGCCGGGACCGACCACGTGGTAGCCAGCGACGTCGACGAGTCGCAAGAGGTTTGCCTCCGTGAGCGGGTGGTTCCACATGTTGACGTTCATCGACGGCGCGACGAGCACCGGGGCGCGCGTGGCGAGGACGACGGCGCTCACCGCGTCATCGGCCTGGCCCTGCGCGAGGCGCGCGATCGAGTTCGCCGTCGCCGGCGCGACGATCACGAGGTCCGCGCGATCGGCGAGCTGGATGTGACCGATGGTCGCTTCCTCGTTGAGGTCGAACAGGTTCGTGAACACCGGGCGACGCGTCAGCGCCTGGAACGTCATCGCCCCGATGAACTTCTGCGCGCGTCCAGTCATCGCGACGTCGACGTGCGCGCCTGCCTTGTCGAGCAAGCGCACGAGCTCGGCTGCCTTGTACGCCGCGATGCCCCCGGTGACCCCGACCACGATCCGCGCATCCTTGAGAGGTGCCGACGGATCCCGTGCGGCACGAGTGAGTCGTGGTCCTTCGATCATGCGCGGAGGGTACTACCCGATCCGCGTCGCGAGGTACTTGAGGCTCGTGTAGTCCTCGATCCCGTGCCGAGATCCCTCGCGACCGACCCCGGAGTGCTTGACGCCTCCGAACGGTGCCTGCGCGGTGGAGACCAGGCCCTCGTTGATCCCGACCATGCCGGCCTCGAGCGCTTCCGCGACTCGCTGCTGGCGCGCGCCATCGCGCGTGAACACGTAGGCGACGAGCCCGTACTCGGTGTCGTTCGCCTGGGCGATCGCGTCCGCTTCGTCGACCGCCGTGCGGAGCGCGATCACCGGCCCGAAGATCTCTTCGCGCCAGAGCTGCATCTGTGGCGTGACGCCAGCGAGGATGACCGGCGCGACGAGGCGCGTCTTCCCTGTCGGTGGATCGCCGAGCACCACCTTTGCGCCGCGCGCGACCGCGTCCTCGACGAGGCGCTTCACCTTTGCGACGCCGTCGTCGTTGATCAGCGGACCGAGGTCGACATCGGCATCGCTACCGCGGCCGACCGTGAGCTTACCGACCGCGGCGCACAGCTTCGCGGTGAACGCGTCGGCGATCGGCGCTTCGAGAATGAACCGGTTCGCGGCGACGCAGCTCTGTCCCGTGTTGCGGAACTTCGCGACCAGCGCGCCGGCAACGGCCGCATCGAGGTCGGCATCGGCGAGCACGACGAACGGAGCGTTGCCGCCGAGCTCGAGCGAGACCCGTTTGAGATCCGCCGCGGCGTTCTTCATCAACATCATCCCGACCTCGGTCGAGCCGGTGAAGCTGATCTTGCGGATCGCCGGAGCGCCGCACAGGCGACCACCGATCTTGGTGCCCTGAGAGCTCGGCAGGACGTTGATCACGCCGGCCGGGAAGCCGACGGTCTCCGCGAGCTGCGCGAGCGCGAGCGCGGAGAGCGGGGTCAACGTCGCCGGCTTGGCAACGACGGTGCAGCCCGCGGCGAGCGCAGCGCCGAGCTTGCGAGTGAGCATCGCGTACGGAAAGTTCCACGGCGTGATCAGGGCGCACGGACCGACGGGCTCACGGAGCACGGTCAGGCGCTGCGTCGGATTGGCCGAAGGAATCGTCTCCCCGTAGATGCGCTCGGCCTCGCCGGCGAACCACGACAGGAAGCTCGCGGCGTACCGCACCTCGGCGATCGACTCCTTGATCGGCTTGCCGTTCTCGCGCGTGCACAGCTCCGCGAGGCGCTTCTCGGCGGTCAGCATCCGCGCCGCGAGCTGGGCGAGGAGCCTGCCGCGCTCGGGCCCCGGTCGACGCTTCCAGACCGGGAACGCGCGCGCCGCGGCTGCGACCGCCGCGTCCACCATCGCCTCGTCGCTATCCGTGACCTCGGCGATCGCCGCACCGTCGAACGGATCGCGGACGATGAACCGGCTGGGTCCGACGACCCAGCGGCCGTCGATGAAGGCGTCGCACGGAGGCAGCTCGCTCATCCGAGGACTATGACCCGAGTCCCCCTTCGCGCTATAGCCCAGTCATGAGCGAGAAGAGCCGCGTCGGTCTGATCTTCGGGGCGGTCGCAGTCGTGCTCGGAGGCGGGCTCTACTACTTCTTCAAGATCCACCAGCCCAAGCAACAGCAGGGCGCAGCGCAGGCCGAGGTAGTCGAGTGGGAGAAGCGGTTCGACGAGGCGCGTACATGCCTGCTCGGCAAGGATCCGATCTCGTCGAGAGCGGGCGAGTCGCTCGCCGTACGCGAGATGCAGCCGCAGCCGTGGGAGCGTAAGACCTGCACGCAGTTGATCGGCAAGCTGTCGCGGGGCGTCGCCGAGGACACTGGCCTGATGAGCGTCGAGCACGCGTGGATGACGATCGATCGTGCGGCCGGCAAGTTCGCCAACGCGTTCGCGATGTACGCCGACCCGTTCGGGGACGCCGCCATGAAGCTCGACAAGGACAACGCGCTGTCCGCCGCACTCGAGGGGCTCGACGCGGCCCACGCCGACCTGCGCAAGACTGCCGGCATGGATCCGCCCAACGCCGCGGCGCACCCGCCCCTCCCGGCAGCAGAGGTCATCCCGCTCAAGGACGGGAACGAGCCGATCAAGTCACTCACCTCGTGGGTGTTGCCGTCGGCCGGCGGTATCTACGCGCATGGATCGACGAAGGCCGGCGAGGTCCAGATCGTCGGTGCACCGGGCAAGGCGCCCAAGCTGCTCCGGGTCGCCAACGGTGCGATGCGCGCCGTGCCCGAGCTGTCGTGGGGCGCGACCGGCCTGCTGAGCGAGGTCGCGATCGCGCCGATCGACGAGCGTGGCGCGTTTGGCGCGACGACGAACCTCCCGGTCACCGATGGCGCTCGCGTGTTCTTCACCGTCGGCAGCCTGACGGCGGGGCTCGTCGGCTATGGCGCCGGTAACGACCTCTTCTTCGCGCGCTCGTCGGGCGGTCCGTTCGTCGTGGAGGGTAAGCCGATCGAGGTCGAGCGCTCGGTGGTGGCGATCGACAACACCGGCCGCGCGATGATCGCGTGGAACGGGTTTTCGAAGGAGGACGACAAGTCCGAGGTCGCGCGGCTCCGCGGCCTGATCACGAAGGGCGACGGCACGCCGAAGATCCTCGAGCTCGGCACGGGATACGCGGGCAGCGCCTGCATGACCGCGACGCATGGCTGGGTCGGCGACAGCGCGCAGGCGATCTCGTTCGATGACACGAACGCGGTGCCCCACCTCCTGCCGCAGCACGAGCTACTCGGATGCACGGCCGACACTGCGCTCCTCCACAAGCTCGCCTCGTCTCACTACGTCGCGTGCAAGGACACCTGTCGCACCGTCGAGATGCCGAACCTCACGTCGACGCACGTCGCGACGGTCGCCGCCGGCAAGGTCCAGGCGATCCGCGCGCGCGGTGGCGTGATCGGCGTCTGGCGGGAGTCCGCGACGCCGCTGTTCTACGCGACCGGCATCGCCCTGACGCCGATCATGGCGACCAGCGACGGCAAGGTGATCGACGTCCTCGGAACGAGCGACGACGGCGTCCTGATCGTTCGAATCCCGGTCAAATGATCTTCGCGAGCGCCTGCGTCTCGAGGAGGTTGTCCTCGATCGAGCAGTAGGTCCAGCCGCCGTAGCGACCGACCGAGTGAACGCCGGCGAGCGCGAGGCCATCGCGAACACGCTGCGTCTCGGCGAGGGACGCCGTCGTGATGTGGACGTACGCCGGGTCGAGCACGACGTGGTGGTGCGAGACGAGCTGGTGACCGTCGACGATCTTCTCGCGGACGAGATCCGCCATCACGCGGGCGCGCAATGCGGCGACATCGAACCTCGCACCATGCGGGGCGCCGATCTCGATGTAGAGGCTCATCCGATCGGTGTCGAGGATGTTGTCGTACCAGCCGACCCGGTAGAAGCAGACCTCGCGGTCCGGGAAGTACATCCAGTGGACGCCGCGCGGCCCCTTTCGATCGAAGCCAAGGTTGAACACGAGGACCTGGTTCGACGTGAACACGCTCGGATCGTGCGCGACACCGCACATCCGCGCGAGCGCGGGAAGTGGCGCCGAGCTGACAACCTTGCCGAACTGGATCCGCCGCTTCGGGGTGACCACTTCACGCGCGCCGAGGTCGATCTCGGTGACGGGCTCGTTGCAGCACACGGTGTCGGCCGGGAGGCCGGAGAGCAGCGCGTGGATGTACTGGATCGCGCCGCCCGCTGGATACGTGAACGTCGCGTTGTAGCCGCCGTCCTTCGCCCCGGGTCGCATGTTGCCGATGATGTCGGCGAGCTCCGCGTGCGGGAAGAACCGGCCCATCGCATCGGGATCGAGCATGTCGAGATCGATCGCGTACAGCTTCTCGTTGTACGGGCGGAGGAACTTCTCGGTGATCGCGGTTCCGAGCCGGCGATACAGCATCTCCTTGAACGACGCGGGCGGCGCTTCACCGGTTGGACGGAAGTAGAGATCGACGAGGCACTCGAGGAACTCGTCCTTCGGGAGCTGATGGATGTTCTTCTGGAACGGGAAGTCGATATCGAGGCCCGCGTAGCGGATCGAGCTCTGCTTGACGATCGTGCGGACGTCCTGCTGCGGCATGCGCGCGCGCAGCCAGTGCTCGATCGTCGGGTGCTTGAAGTGGAAGAAGTGTCCCGAGTAGTCCCAGACGAACCCGTCCTGGACGATCGTCTTGCAGTAGCCGCCCGGCTCGCTGTCGCCTTCGAGGACGAGGACGCGCGCCTGGGGGTGCAGCTCGCGGTACCAGTTCGCAAACCCGAGGCCCGAGACCCCGGCGCCGATCACGACGACGTCGGCGTGCTCAGTGGTCATCGAGCCTCGACAGCTCGCTCGCGAAGATCCGCCGCGCGATCGCGATCGCGCAGCCGGAGGTGCTCTCCATGCCGAAGTACGACAGACTCTTCGACAACAGGCTCTGCCGTCGCGAGTACGGCGTATCCGACGCGTAGTGGATGACGCCGAGCTCGAACGACGATTGATCCACGAGCGACACGAGCTGGTTCTGGGGATGACGCCGCGGCTCCGCGGTCTCGTATGCAGCGGCCAGGTAAGGGCCCGCCTCCATCTCCATCACCGTGTATCCCTCGCGATAGAACACATCCATGTACTCGCGATTCTGGAGGAACGCGGAGCGCACGGTTAGCGCCTTCTGATTGTCGAGGACGGTGCCGTGCCGCATGAATGGTTGGACGTCAGTCGCCTGCAACGCGTTGCGGAACAGATACGTGTTCGACGAGTGCTCGTCGTGGATCACCTTGCTGATCATCACGTCACCGACGCGACCGTTGAGCGTCGCCGCCTTGCCCATGATGTAGACGCCACGCAGCTCCTCGACACCGAGCGCGACCGACGTGAGGTGGTGGTAGGCCGCCATGCCGAGCGGGTAGTCGATGTTGATCAGGATCGCGGGGCTCTCGCAGAGCCGCTCGATGCCAGGGACATGCACCCGTGGGTCGAGATTGTCGGGATGGAGCTTCGAGAGCTCGATCACCTGGGCGTCGACGTCGATCTTGCCGGGCGACGCGATCGCGCGGATGCCGGCCTTGGAGTCCGACTCTTGCACCTGGGACATCCGGCCATTGACGGCATCGCCGCCGGGCTCGTGGATGAACGCGCGCAGCGAGAAGTAGAGGATGTTCGTCGCGAGTGCGTGATCGCCCTTCGCGAGCGCCTCGTCGTAGCGCGGCGCGAGATCCTCGAAGTTGCGACGATGGAGGAACGCGATGATCTCGTCCTTGTGCCGGCGCGCGTACCCACCGAGCAGGTTCGCGAGCGAGTGGCTGTTCGACGAGATGAAGTAGACCGGCCGTCCCTGCGGCACTGCGGGCGCGATCGCCTGCCACCACCGCTGCGCGGAGCGCTGATACTCGCGGAACGAGCCGTCGAGGAGCCGCACGAACAGGTCGCAGTCGTGCGCGATCATGTCGCCGAGGATGTCGTTCGACCGCGGCCCGAGGGCACCGCGCAGCCGGAGGACGGCCTCGTCGCTGCCGAGCGCGCCGGTCAAGGCCTCGTCATCGGAGGCGTCGGTGATCCGCGCGCCGATCAGGCGATCCCGCAGCTTGTTCCACTCGATCTGGTACGAGGTCAGGATCGGGACTAGGTCGTCGATATCGGACGCCGACGCGACGAACGCCGCGAGCGTGTCCCCGCCATCCCAGCGCAGCGGGCGCCGGCGACCGCGTGTCTTGACGCCCTGCCAGCGGTCGACCATGTACCCCGCGGCCTCGAACTGAGCGAGGCTCTGCCCGAGCACGATGTGGCGGATCCGCGGCATGCAGTCGGGGAGCCGGCCGGCGCTGTAGCCGAACGCCGCGAGATCGGGCTCGGTCGGATTCTCGGCGCCCAGGTGGAGGCTCGACCGGGAATAGAGGTGTGCCTCCTCGAACGCGCGCACGCGGACGTCGCCACTCGACCGGAGGAGCGAGTAGTACGTCCGGATATAGAGATCGATCTCGTCGCTGGTAGCGCGAGGCGGCTGGCGATCCACGGCTCTAAGGTAGATCAGACCTGGCTCCGGAGCGCTTTTCCTGGCGGCCAGTTAGTGCTATTAGCGGACCTCCCCGAACTGGGGACTGTTAGGAATACCCGTGAGTAAAGAAGAGCTGGTTCATCTCGACGGCGAGGTCATCTTGATCGCGAAAGGCGGCAACTTTCGCGTCAAGCTCGACAACGGCCACGAGGTGCTTGCGAAGCTCGCCGGCAAGGTTCGTCGCCACCGCATCCGCGTGGTGCTCGGCGACCGCGTGACCGTCGCGGTCTCGCCCTACGATCCGACCCGCGGCTTCATCGTCTATCGCCAGCGCTAAGTCGCCCGCGGCGCCGAACGAGAGCTCGGTCCCTATCGCCTCAGTGCACTCGCGCTGTGGAACGCCGCGGCCCAGGGCGCCACGGACAGTGCCGGATCGTCGATGGCAGCGGCCCGACCTGGTTGCGCCTGGAGATCACCCATCCAGGTGTGCGGGAGCGGACCACGTGGGATGGCGCGTGCGAAGCCGAGGACAACGACGTTCGCTACCGCATCGAGCGCCTCGTTCGCACGTGATGCTTAAGTCAATTTAAGCGGCGAGTTTCGTGCGCGCTCGGCATGGTTCCGCGCATGACGCGTCATCCCCTGCTCGCTTCACTCCTGGTGCTGGTTTCGGCGTGCGTCGACAATGTTAGCAGCGACGACGATCCCGGGCCCGACGTCGGTGACTCGCCGCCCGCCGGGTGCACGCCCGAAATCTCGCCCCGCGTCAGCGTGGTTGCGTGCGGCTTCGCGCCCCAGCTGGACGTGCTGGACGCGACCTTGCGTGACGTATTCGTTGTCACCAAGTACGGCACCTACTACACGATCGACCGCGCGACCGGACGAAAGACGAAGCTGTATCGCGACACCTTCGGAGGGGACGTCGAGAACCGTCCCAGTCGTTCGGTGGTGCACGACGGAGCGATCTACATCGCGGGGGGCATGGTGGTCGATGGCGACATCCGGTACGGCCTGAAGAAGATCGACGCCGTCGTCCCCCAGGAGCAACCGGACGTTGTCTATCTCACCGACCAGCACATCCCGTCGGGCCG
>JANOPP010000340.1:0-11461 GCA_031421915.1 Myxococcales bacterium
GATGGCGATCGACGGAAAGGGGCCGCGCTCTGCGTACCTGCGGCTCAAGAAGGTTCCCGCGGATCAGGTAGCCGAGCTGCTCGCGCTGACCACGGGAACGACCCTGCTCACGAAGCCCGTCGAGGCGCTGCCCGCACCATCGGCGACGTGCATCGCCGACACGACCCAGCTCAAGCAGCTCCGGCTCGCCGGCATCGCGCGCGGTAGGACGAAGTCATGGGCGCTCTTCATCGATCCGACGGGTGGCTCGTACGTCGCCACCAAGGGCAACTGCATCGGTGTCGGCGCGACGATGATTCTCGGCTTTGGTGCAGGCACGGTGTCCCTCGACCTCGGCGATTCGGACTCCAGCGCCGTGCTCCGTCCGCGGTCCTGATCACGTCACCCGCGGAGCCGCTGCAGCACGAGCAGCTGACCGAGCGTGGCGGACAGCGCGGCCTCGACGCGCAGGATCGGAGTGCCGATCGAGACCGGTGTGAAGCCGCGCTCGACGAGCGTATCGATCTCGCGCTGGATCCAGCCGCCTTCGGGGCCGATCGCGATCGTCAGCGGCCAGGTCAGCGCCGCGGCCTCGATCGGTGGGGCACCCGGATGTGCGAGCAGGCGCGTCGTCGGTGTGCCCTCGGCGGCGGTCGGCCACCTCGCGTCGAGGAGGCCCATGAAGCGATCGTGGATCGTGAGCGGTGGGATGTGCGTGGTGGCACCTTGCTCCGCCCCGAACCGGAGCGCGTAGTCGAGCGCCGGTGTCGCGAGTCGCGGCGATGCGAGGTAGCTCTTGTCGACGCGCCATGCGTTCGTGAGATCGATCCGTGTGACGCCGAATGCCGCGGCTGTCTCGATCGTGCGGGTCAGGACCTTGGGGCGCGGGATCGCGAGCACGAGCTCGACGGGGAGGGGCAGCGAGATCGGGCCGGTCAGCGACAGGCGGAGGGTCATCGCCGTGCCATCGTCCGCGATGACCTCGGCGGTGCCGGTCGCCCCTCCGACGAGACCCGCGCGGATGCTCTGGCCAACCGTGACCCCGATGATCCGGCGCATGTGCTCGGAACGACGGTCCGCGAGGACGACGGTGCCGTCGGTGGCGAGCTCGCCCGCGTCGACGAGTAGCAGGTTCACGTGGGCAGGTTACCGCGGTACGTTCTCGCCATGGCGTTCTTCCAGGAGCCACCTCACCTCGGCAACCAGTTCGACGACGATCCCATGCTGCCGTCGTGGATCGCACGGCACATCGGCGGTGAGGACGTCGCGCGCGAGCTGCGCGCCCTCGGCGACGTGGCGGTCGAGTTCTACGGCAAGCAGCTCGCGGATCGGCTCAACGATCCGGTACTGACCCAGTGGGACGCGTGGGGTAACCGGATCGACAAGATCGAGGTGTCGCCGCTGTGGAAGGAGGCGCAGGTCCTCGCCGCGCAGACCGGGATGGTCGCCACCGGCTACGACGGTGTCCTCGGCCCTCGTGCCCGAACCCACCAGTTCGCGATCGTCCATGTCCTCAACCCGTCGCTCGACGTCTACTCGTGTCCACTCGCGATGACGGATGGCGCCGCGCGCACGCTGCTCGGCAGCGGCAACCAGGCGATGATCGACAAGTACGTCCCGCTCCTGACGAGCCGCGATCCCAAGGTGATGTGGACGAGCGGCCAGTGGATGACGGAGCGCACGGGCGGCTCCGATGTCTCGCAGAGTGAGACCGTCGCGAAGAAGGACGGCGATCAGTGGCGCCTCTACGGCACCAAGTGGTTCACGTCGGCGACGACCGCCGAGATGGCGCTGACCCTCGCACGGCCCGAAGGGAACGCCGAAGGTAGCCGCGGCCTCGCGCTGTTCCTCGTCGAGCTGCGCGATGCGAACGGCAAGCTGCGCAACATCGCCGTCAACCGCCTCAAGGACAAGCTCGGCACGCGCAAGGTCCCGACCGCGGAGCTCACGCTCGACGGCACGCCGGCCACGCTTGTCGGCACCGCCGGCGACGGCGTTCGCGCGATCACCCCGATGCTCAGCGTGACGCGCACGTGGAATGCAGTGTGCGCCGTCAGTGGGATGCGCCGCGCGCTTGCACTCGCAGGTGACTACGCGCGCCGCCGCAAAGTGTTCGGCGCGTTCCTCGTCGACAAGCCGCTTCACGCCGACACGCTCGCCGGCCTCGAGGCCGAATACGCGGGTGCGTTCTGCCTCGCGTTCAAGAGCGTGCAGCTGCTGGGCGCTCTCGAGCATGGTGGTACGGACGCCGACGAGCGACTCGCACGCGCACTCGTGCCGATCGCGAAGCTGACGACCGGCAAGCAAGCGGTCGCGATCGCCTCCGAGGCGATCGAGGCGTGCGGTGGTGCGGGCTACGTCGAGGACACGGGCCTGCCGCGGATTCTCGCGGATGCGCAGGTGCTGCCGATCTGGGAGGGCACGACGAACGTGCTGTCCCTCGACACGCTGCGTGCGCTCGGCAAAGGCGGTGCACTCGAGGCGATCATCGGGGAGATCGAGGCGAACGTCGCGAGCGCGAAGGATCCGGGCCTCGCGAAGCCGGGAGAGATCGCCCGGGCCGCGGTCCGGCACGCGGCGGCGTGGGTCACCGAGGCGATGGCGCAGCCGGATCGGCTCGAGGCTGGCGCGCGCCGGTTCGCGATGACGCTCGGCCGCAGCCTCGAGCTCGCGCTACTGGTCGGTCACGCGCAGTGGTGTCTCGACAACGGGTACGGACCGCGGACCGCCGCGGCCGCGCGCCGGTTCGCGATGAACGGCGTCGATCAGATCCTCGACCACGCGCTCGAGGACACGAAGCTGCTCGCCTAGCGGATCCCGAAACGCAAACGAACCGACGGAGGTCGCGTGACCTTCGTCGGTTCGGTCGCCCGTGTTCCGGTCGATTCGTTCGTTAGTAGCCGGGGCCGGGCGGCGGGCCGGGCGGCGGGCCGCCGGGGCCAGCGCCGGGACCGGGCGGGGGACCGCCACCAGCGCCATTGCACTGGTAGTGGATGCGCCACGCGGTCGCGGTGCGCGTGCTCTGCTGGCCGGTCGTGGTCGTGTCGCTGCTCGAGCGACGGCCGCTACGCGACGTGCCGGAGTCCGTCGACGTGTCCTCGCGGACGAACGTGTCGGTTCCGACGGCCTCCTCACCCTCCTGGGTGATCTGCCAGTTGTTCGGACCGCAGTGCGAGGCCATCTGCCCGTTGGCATCCTCCATCGCTTTCCCGCGATCACCACTGAGCTCGATGACTCCACCGCCCTGATTGCGCTGGATGACGCGCGCGCTGCCGCACGCTGCAAGAACCACGAACAGACCCAAGGAAAGCTTCCGAAGCATACGATCCCCTTCTCGGTGTGACGGCACGATTGAGCGCTGGAGAGATTAGTACAGGCGGGAGGGCGCGGGCAACCCGACTTGACACGCGTTGGAGCGAGAGTCGACCCTGGCGCCATGGACGTGGCCGCGGTCGACGCCCGGATCGAGCAGGTGACGGTCTACGGCACGGGTGCGCGCGTGCGCCGGGTCACGACGATCCCCGCGCCGCTGCCGACGCGTGTGCGGATCGTCGGATTGCCGCTCGGTGTGATCGACGACACCGTCCGGGTCGAGGTCGGTGGTCCGGCGGTCGCGACCGCGGTGCGCGCTGGCGTCGATGCCCCGGCCGCGAGCGACGCGGTCGCCGAGGAGACCTCCGAGCTGCGTGCAGCACGCCGGCGTGTGGCGATCGCCGAGACCGAGCTCGAGCGGATCGCGACGGCGACGGGGGTGCTGTCGGCGTCCGCCGTGATCGAGCCGGATCCGAGTGACGATCCTCCTCCGTCGTGGGGCACGGTGATCGAAGCGCGGCGCGGCCTGGTCGCTCTGCGCGCGGAGCGCGAGCGGGTCCTGCGCGAGCAGCTCGCGGTAGCGCGGCGCGAAGGGGACGAGGCGCGGCGCGCGCTCGAGGTGCTCGCGGATCGCGAGCGTCGCGGGGGGACCGCGCGAGGCGCCAAGCTCCACGAGCTGCGCAAGTACGTCGAGATCGAGCTCGTGGCGACGGCCGCGAGCGAGATCCAGATCCACGTCGAGTACCAGGTCAGCGCGGCGCGCTGGGCGCCGACCTACGTCGCGCGGATCGAGGGCGATCAGGTCGTGGTCGAGGTTCGCGCCGTTGTCGCGCAGAGCTCGGGCGAGGACTGGAACGGCGTCCCGTTGAAGCTCTCGACCGCGGAGCCCGAGCGGTTCGCGATGTTGCCCGAGCTGCACGCGCAGCAGATCGGCCGGCGCCAGGCCGAGCCCGGACGTCCTGGGTTCCGCGCGCCACCGAGCGGCGCTGCAGCGCTGTACGCCGACTACGCTCGCGCGTTGAAGCCCACGCGCGTCGACGAAGCGCGGCCGTTCACCGGCACGAGTCAGCTCGAGGACTCGACGTACGAGGGCGCGCGTCCGCTTGCACCGCCCGCACCGCCGGGCTACGGCGCGCCGGAGTCGAACATGGTGTTCGGCGGCCTCTCCGAGGAGGTGTGGGACGAGGAGTCGTCGCGCGCCAAGGAGCGGTTCGCGACGCCGTCGACGGGTGTACCGATGCCGCAGGCCGCGGCCGCGATGCCGATGAAGAAGCTCACCGACAAGGCGCGCGCGGGAACGGTCGGCGGCGGAGGTGCTGCGCGCCGCCAGTCGCGGGCCGAGTCGACCGTGGAGCCCGCGGAGCCGGCGCCCGCGGTGCCGCGCCTCGACTACGGCAATCTACGGATGGCACCCGCCTCCTCACCGTCGCGCGGGTCGCTGATCCCCGCGACGCCAGATCGTCACGCTGGTGCGATCGCGCAGGAGCTCGCGACGCTCGCAGCGCGGCTGTCGGCATTGCCACTACCGCCGGGCTGCGCGACCGAGTGGGCGCACACGTACGACTACGCGTTCGCGACCGACGGTGCCGTCGATGTCAGCGCCGACGGTGCGTGGCACTCGATCGCGGTGACCGCGAAGCCGAGCACCGCGAAGCTGCGCCACGTCACGGTGCCGCGCGAGCAGGCCGACGTATTTCGAATCGCGCAGATCGCGAATCCGTTCCCCGGCCCCCTGTTGCCGGGACCGATCGATGTCTACGACCGCGGGCGCTTCCTCGTCACCAGTGATGTCGACTACACGCCTCCGGGCGCGACCGTCGAGATCGGGCTCGGCGTCGACGCGGCGGTCAAGGTCGCGCGGAACGCCACGTTCCACGAGGAAGCCGCGGGCATGTTGCGTGGTGCGCTCCGGCTGATCCACGCGATCTCGATCGACGTCGACAACCTGTCGACCCGCGCGGTCGATCTCGAGGTTCGCGAGCGGATGCCGGTCAAGCGCGAGGGTGATGACGAGGTCGAGATCATTCCGGGCAAGGTCGATCCCGCGTGGGAGAGATGGACGCCGGATCCGGGTGCGCCCCGCGAGCAGCGGCTCCGCGGCGGCTATCGCTGGACGGTGTCCGTGCCCGCAGGCGCGAAGAAGACGCTGAAGGCCGGTTACGAGATCAAGATCGCCGGCAAGCTCGAGCTGATCGGCGGAAACCGGAGAGAGCTGTGAACGTTCCGATCGTCTCGGTCATCGTTCTCGAGGATCGCGCGTCGGTGACGCGGCGAGGCACGACGCTGCTCCCGGCGGGTCAGCACCGCCTGGTGATCGAGCGAGTGTCGCCCGTGCTCGTCGACAAGACGCTGATCGCCTCGGGAACCGGCGCCAAGGTGCTCGACGTGCGGTGCGAGCGTTACCTCGCGCCGTGGAGAGATCCGGCGCACGCACCCGAGAAGCCGATCGAGGAGCCGAGCGTGCTCCGCGCCGAGAAGCTACGGCTCGAGGCCGTTCGCGATGGCGCGCTCGCACGGGCAGCGGCCGCACGCGTCGAGACCGAGGCGCTGCGCGAGGTGGTCCGCGCAGGACATCGGGATCTTGCGATCGGTGCGAGTCGCGGTCTGGTCGCGCCGACCGCCGCGGGGCAGCTCGCGGAGCTCGATGCCCAGGATGCCGCCGCATGTGCGCGACGCGTCGATGCCGAGCTCGACGCCCAGGTCGCGTCGACGGCGCTGCAACGGCTCGAGGGGCGACTCTCCCGCGCGGAGGCCGAGGCCGGCGAGGAGGCCGCTCGGCTCGTGATCGACGTGATCGCCGACGCCGCGACCGATCTCGCCCTGACGATCAGCTACGTCGTCCCGGGCGCCGCGTGGCGGCCGTATCACCGCGCGGTCCTCGCGCGCGCGGCCGGTCGTGTCGACTGGACGACGACCGCGTGTGTCTGGCAGGCGACCGGGGAGGACTGGACCGACTGCGAGGTCACGTTCTCGCTGGAGCGCGCGTCGCTCGGCGTCGATCCGCCGGACCTCGCCGACGACGAGGTCCGCACGCGGCGCCGCCCGGACAACGTCGTCGTCGAGGCGCGCGATCAGGAGCAGCAGTCGACCGGCCTCGGTGGCGGCGGTCCGCTCCAGGTTCCTGGGATCGACGACGGTGGTCTCGGAGTGACCCTCACCGCGGCGAAGACGACGATCAAGAGGGACGGCATGCCGCATCGCGTGCCCGTCGGCGGCTTCACCGCACCAACGCAGCTGTCACTTGTCGCGGTCCCGCTGCGCTCTCCGTGGGTCCACGTTCGTGCGCGGATCGTCAACGCGGGTACCCAGCCGCTGCTCGCCGGGCCTGTCGATCTGATCATGGCGTCCGGCTACGTCGGTCGCGCCGAGGTCGGCTTCGTCGCGGCCGGCGAGAAGTTCTATCTCGGGTTTGGTCCCGAGGCTGACGTTCGTGTCCATCGCACCGAGACCCGCGAGCGTGACGAGGCCGGCCTGCTCGGTGGCTGGAACACGCAGACCGTGCGCGTCGCGGTCCGGCTGTCGAACCTCGGCACGGAGCGCCGCGAGATCAACGTGACGGAGAGGATCCCGATCTCCGAGGTCGAGCAGGTCGACGTCCAGATCTCGTCGCCCGACGCGTACCTCCTCGGCACCGACGACCAGCCCGGCGGTGAGGAGATCACCCAGGTGACTGCGCGTGCGATGGACGAGCGTGGGCTCGTGACGTGGGGTGTCGAGCTGCCGCCGCTCGGTCGGCGCGCGGTCACGCTCGAGTACCGGATCAAGAGCCAGCGCGGCGTTGCTGGCGTCGGATGACGACCAAGTTCGAGATGCTCGAGAATCGCGTGCGCAAGACTGCACGCCATCTCGGCAAGTGGGCGAAGCGAGAGAACGTCACGTGCTGGCGTGTCTACGACCAGGACATCCCCGAGCTGCCGATCACGATCGACACCTACGACGGCGCCCTCGTGATCAACGACTACCGCCACCTCGACGAGGCCGGTGAGCGCGGCGGTGGTGATGCGTGGCTCGACGACGTCGTGCTCGCCGCGAAGGCCGCGCTCGGCGCAACCGAGGCGTTCGTGAAGAAGCGCGCGCCGCTCCAGCACCGCGAGGGCGTGCAGTACGAGAAGCTCGACGACGCGGGCACCTGGCGCACCGTGCGCGAGGGCGGCCACGCGTTCCGCGTCAACCTTTCGGGCTACGTCGACACGGGCCTGTTCCTCGACCATCGGACGACACGCGCGAAGGTCGCGGCAGAGCAAGGCTCGACCATGCTCAACCTGTTCGCATACACCGGTTCGTTCTCGGTCTACGCGGCGGCAGCGGGCAAGAAGGTCACGACCGTCGACCTCTCGAAGACCTACCTCGACTGGGCCGGCGAGAACCTCGCGCTCAACAAGCTGACGTCGGAGATCATCCAGACCGATGTCCGCGAGTTCCTCGTCGATGCGCGCCGCGCAGGTCGCACGTGGGACGTGATCGTCGTCGATCCGCCGACGTTCTCGAACTCCAAGCGCATGGACTACACCTGGGACGTCCAGCGCGATCATCCGGCACTGATCGACGACGTGCTCGCGGTGTGGTCGCGCTCCGGCGCCGTGTGGTTCTCGACCAACAAGCGCCGGTTCAAGCTCGAGGTCGACGCGCCGTTCGTCGACGTCACGCATGAGACGACGCCGCCCGACTTCAAGGACAGCAAGGCCCACCACGCGTATCGACTCGGCACGGAGGTTTCTCGATGATCCGCACGCTCCTCGTCCTCGCGCTCGTGAGCGCCTGCTCCAAGAAGTCCGAACCATCGGACAAGCCCACGTCGCCGAGCGGCGATCCGCCCGCGGTGGCCGCTCCGACCAACCCCGCCGGATCGGGCAGCGCTGCGCCTCCACCCGCGTCGCCACCGCCCGCGTCGCCGCCGACCGGTGGATCTGCAGAGGCGACCACGCGACCGGGGAACTGCGTCGTTCCCGCGACGTTCGCGCCGATCGAGTCGGAAGGCGCAGATGTCTTCTTGATCGCGGCCGGCAAGGACTCCACCGCGCCGAAGGGCGGAACGACGGCGACGCTGCGGCTCCCCAACCCGAATCACCTGTCGCGTGCGTACCTCCGCCTCGTCGGCAAGCCCGAGGTCGGAACGATCGAGCTGCGCCCCGTCGAAGGTGACGCCTCGTGCAAGGCGGACGGCTGCGCGAACGTCGAGTTCATGATCGAAGGAGCGACCGAGCGAGCCGAGAGCGTGGCCGGTCAGATCGTGCTCGAGGAGGTCACCGAGTCGCGCGTGATCGGTCACATCGTGAAGGTCAAGGTGGTCGAGCCGCGCGATCCGAAGTGCGCGATGGTGATCGAGAAGCTCTCGTTCGATCTCGATCTCGGACGCGCGCTGACCTACTGAGCGAGCGCGGCGCGCAGCGCTCGCAGCACGGTGTCGGTGGCCACCTCGACCCGCGGCTTGTGCTCGAGCAGCGAGATCGAGATCGTCGACAGATCCGACGGCGAGGGCGCGAGCAACGGCCGGTGGCCGAGCATGCGCTGCATCCGGTGGGTGATCGACTCCGGTCGCTTGAGGTCCATCGGCACGCCGTGCGCGCGCATCCGCGCGATCAAGGCGCCGTAGCGCAGATCGTCGCCCTCGTCGCGCCAGGTGATCTCTGCCTCGTACTCGAGGCCGAGGATGTACGAGTCGCGATAGTCCTCGTTGTCGATCAGCACGCTGTCGATCAGCAGCTCGACGCCGATGTGGGCGACCGCGCGCCGCGGACCACGAGCACAGCCACCGCGCTCGAGGCGCTGGTCGAGCTCCTTCATCAGGCCGACGACGACCGGCAGGTTGTGGAACGCCTTGTCCGTCGCGTGATGGAGCGCGATTCCGTCCGCGACCTCCGTATCGGACGTGCCGGCGACCCGCGCGCCGCACATGGTCGAGAAGTCGGGCAGCATCGCGCCGAGCGGAAGCCCCCCGCGTCCGACACGCCAGCTCGCGACCGCTGCATGGCCGAAGAAGTTCACGGGATGTACTAGCATCGCACGTGCGTGCTCGTTCTCGGCCTCGATCTCGGTACTCAGAGCGTCAAGGCGGTCCTCTGTGATGAGGGCCTCGCGCTGCGAGGGCAGCACGCGGTCGCATACGCGACGAACCACCCCGCTCCCGATCGGGCGGAGCAAGATCCCGCGAGCTGGGAGCAGGCGCTCGGACCGGCGATCGCAGGTGCGCTCGCCGCCGCAGGTGTGAAGCCGGAGGACGTGGGCGCGCTGGCGATCGCAGGGCAGCTCGATGGCTGCGTCGCGGTCGATGCATCTGGTCGACCGGTGCACCCCGCGCTGATCTGGCAGGACCGCCGCGCGATCGCCGAGACCGCGCGCGCCGATGCTCGCCGCGTGTTCGAGATCGCGGGGCAGGTCGCCGACGCGAGTCACATGGCGCCGAAGATCTGCTGGCTGCGCGATCACGGTGTCGCCGCGGCACGGTTCCATCAGCCGGTGAGCTACCTCGTCGAGCGCCTCGCGGGCGTCGCAGCGATCGATCCTGCGAATGCGTCGTCGACGATGCTGCTCGATCTCGCGACCTCCGCGTGGTCGCCCGAGCTACTCGCCGCGTTCTCGATCACCGAACGGGAGCTGCCCGCGATCCGCCCGACGTGCTCGATCGCCGGCGCGCTGACGGCGGAGGGTGCGCGTCTCACCGGCCTGCGCGTCGGCACGCCCGTCGCTGTCGGCACCGGCGACGACTTCGCGAACCCTCTCGGCGCCGGCATCGTCGCGCCCGGATCGATCGTGTGCGCGATCGGGACCGCCGAGGTCGTCGGTGCGGTGTCGTCGGTCGCGGTGCTCGATCGGATCGGCGCCGAGCCGATGGTCGAGACGCACGTCTATCCGGCAGGCGGGTACTTCATCGAGAATCCGGGCTGGATGTCGGGCGGCGCGGTGCGCTGGGCCGTGCAGATGCTCGGACTCGACAGCGATGCGGCACTCGACACGCTCGCTGCCTCGGCGCCTGCCGGGGCCGGCGGCGTGACGTTTCTCCCGGCGCTCGCCGGGGCGATGACGCCCGTATGGCGGCCGAATGCCCGCGGTGCACTGCACGGGCTCGCGGCCGGGACCGATCGGTCGCACATCGCGCGCGCCGTGCTCGAGGGCCTCGCGTTCGCGAGTCGCGATGTCGCCGAGCGGCTCGCCGCGATGGGCCTGCCGGCGACCGACGTGCTGCTGCTGGGCGGGGGTGCGAAGAGCCGCGTCTGGTCCCAGCTCCGCGCCGACACACTCGGGCTCCCACATCGCGTCGCACCGCATAGCGATACGTGCCCGATCGGCGCCGCGATGATCGCCGCGGTCGCCGCCGGCCTCGTCCCCGACCTCGCGCACGCCGCGGCCCTCGCGCCACCAGCGGTGAACGTTTTTGTCCCGGGCCCGGCAGCGACGCGTGAGGCCGTCGATGCGGCGTATCGTCGCTACCAGGATCTCGTCACGCAGCTCGACCGCTAACCGCGGTCTCTGCATGTCAGGCGTTGTGGGATCCAACACTTCCGCCTCGCGAAAACGCGGGTACAGTTGTGCCTCGATGCGACGGATGTATCTCGCCGCAGCAGTCCTCCTCGGAGGCTGCCCCACCGAGCCGCCACCGGCATGCACCACCGAGGCGATCGACGTCACCTGCGCTCCGCTGTACACGCCCACGTTCGACGAGGTCTATTCGAGAACGCTGCGCCAGGGCTGCAGCGTGAACAGCAGCGCGTGTCACTCGGCGCGCGGAGATGGCGACATGGACCTGTCGACTCCGGCGGCCGCGTACGCGTCGCTCCTCGATGGCCGTGTGAAGCCGGGTGATCCGACGTGCAGCGAGCTGATCGTGCGCACGCACGACCTCGGCACCGACTACCAGATGCCGCCTGGTGGTCCGCTCGGCGAGTCGACCCGCTGCGCGCTCGTTCGCTGGGTCGCCGCCGGCGCGCCCGGCCCGGGAGAGCCACTGCCATGAAGCGCCTCGCCTTCCTCGTGATCGCTCTTGGCGCCTGCAGCGACGACAAGTACTCGGTCGAGACGCTGCAGGATCCGAACACGTGCACGAGCTGTCATCCGACGCACTTCACGGAGTGGTCCGGATCGATGCACGCGTACGCGTCGACGGATCCGGTGTTCATCGGCATGCACAAGCGCGGACAGCGCGAGACCGGCGGCGCGCTCGGCACGTTCTGCA
>JANOPP010000341.1:0-1573 GCA_031421915.1 Myxococcales bacterium
CGCCGGTGCACCGACCTTCCTGGCCGAGGGCAGCAACCCCTGCGGCCTGAGCGGTGTAGGCCAGTCTGCCAGCCCCACCTTCGCCGACATCGACGGCGACGGCGATCTCGACGCCTTCATTGGCAATAGCGCTGGCGACACGCAGTTCTTCCGCAACACCGGCAGCACCATCGCGCCGACGTTCATAAGCGAAGGCGGCAGCCCCTTCGGCCTGACCGATGTCGGTAGCTTGGCCAGCCCTACCTTGGCCGATATCGACGGCGATGGCGACCTCGACGCCTTTGTCGGTAACAGCGAAGGCGCAGTCAGCTACATCGTGAACAACGCAGCCGGGGTGAAGATCACCCCCAGCGGCAGCGGCACCACCGTCACAGAGGGCGGCGGCACCGACAGCTACACCCTGGTGTTGAATGCGCAGCCCACGGCCAATGTCACGATCACGCTGGGCGACACCAACGGGCAGGTGAGCGCCAGCGCCACCACCCTGGTCTTCACGCCCACCAACTGGAACGTGGCGCAGACCGTGACAGTCACGGCGGTCAACGACACGGTCGGCGAAGGCGCGCACACCGGCGCAATCGGTCATGCGGTGAGCAGCGTGGACGCCGGCTACACCGGTCTGACGGTCAAGCCGGTGCGCGTGGCCATCACCGACAATGATCTGCCGCAGGTCGATCCGAGCTTTGGCGCGGCGGTGCCCCTCCCGTTCGGATTGACCGATGTCGACACCTACGCCAGCCCCACCTTCGCCGACATCGACGGCGACGGGGATCTCGACGCCTTCATCGGCAGCAAGCAGGGCGACACGCAGTTCTTCCGCAACACTGGCAGCGCCAGCGCGCCGGCCTTCGCGGCGCCGGACAAAAACCCCTTCGGTCTTGCCAGCAACTACTTCGCAAGCCCTGCCTTTGCCGACATCGACGGCGACGGGGATCTCGACGCCTTTGTCGGCAACTACTCTGGCGAAACGCAGTTCTTCCGCAACACGGGCAGCGCCAGCGCACCGGCCTTCTCGGACGGAGGCAGCAGCCCCTTCGGCCTGACCGATGTCGGCAAATCTGCCAGCCCCACCTTTGCCGACATCGACAGCGACGGAGACCTCGACGCCTTTGTCAGCAATGGCGCTGGCATCACGCAGTTCTTGCGCAATACCGGCAGCGTCGGCGCGCCGGCCTTCTCGGACGAAGGCGGCACCGCCTTTGGCCTGACCCCTGTTGGCCAATACGCAAGCCCCACCTTCGCCGACATCGACGGCGACGGTGACCTCGACGCCTTTGTCGGCGTCAACGCTGGCGAGACGCAGTTCTTCCGCAACACCGGCAGCGCCAGCGCGCCCGCCTTCACCGCCGCGGTCAGCAACCCCTTCGGCCTGACGAATCTCGGCGCCTCCGCCGACCCCACTTTTGCCGACATCGACGGCGACGGCGATCTCGACGCCTTCGTCGGCAACAGCGATGGTGTGGTCCGCTTCGTCGTCAACAACAGCACTTTCGTACTCAATGCCCCGACCGCAGTCTCCGTCACCGACACCGCCTTCGACGACAGCTTCGCCACCGTTTCTCGCACCTTGAGC
>JANOPP010000342.1:0-1686 GCA_031421915.1 Myxococcales bacterium
GCGTCGCCGTACCACCGGGTGGCGTCGGGGTTCCGCCCGGCGGCGTTGACAGATCACGAAGAGCTGCGGCCGTGCGCGCACCCCCTGTTGCCGCGGGCGTCGCCGTGCGACCGAGCTGAGGCGTGCCGGCGGCCGGGGTCGCGGTACGGCTCGTCGTATGCCGATGCGCGGGTGGCGGCGGCGCGGCAGGGACGCCACCGACGGGCGTCGCGACCATCGAACGCGTCGCGACCCGAGGGATCGGCGTGGCCGGCGTGTCGGTACGCTTCGCCGCGACGTCGGCTCCTGCGTTGCGGATCGTCGGCCCATCGAACGCGTGCGGATCGTTGGGCGCGACCGGCGGTCCGAACCGAACCTTCTCGGGCATCGGCGTCGGGGGCGGAGCCTTGGGAACGACGCGCGCGATCGTCTGCGTGTGACGGGCAGCAGGCGTCGGAGGAGGAGCTGGTGCCTCGGCGCTCTGCTTGACCAGCGCGGCGAGCTTGGCGTCGGGTGCCTGCGGCGTGTGCTGATCCTTCTCCCACTCCTCGATGTCCATCGCCTCCATCTCGACGAGCTCTTCGTTCGGTTCTTCCTTCGTCGTCACGGCTTGGTGGCCTCCGCGACCACGTCAGCGACGCCGAACGGCACATCATCCTCGCTGGCAAACACCTTGGCGACGGCGCGCTTGCGAACCTTGCCGACGACGTCGAACAGGGTGACGGTGACCTTCACCGAGTCGCGCTTGGGCCCCTTGACGATCTCGGCGAACAGCATCTGGCTCGCGGCGAGCTCCTTGCCGACTCGCTCGTAGCAGTCGACGGTCGCCTCGACGCACTCGATCGAGAGCTGCACGACCTCGAGCGAGACCTTCGAGATCTCGGGCTCCTTGAAACCCTTGAGCCGCGCGCGGCGCAGACGCTCGGTCGTTGCGCGCGCTGCGAGCGGGAACGCATCGCTCTCGGCGGGCACGACCACGAAGCTGAGCGGGGCCGGAGTCGGCACCGCGGGCGGAACCGTGGACGCGGGGGGACACCCGCCCACCAAGGCGATGAGCATCAAGCCCCCGAACGTCCCCGGATGGAGCCTCACGTTGGACCGCAAATGTACCATCGTCTCCGACGGGTTGCGACGCAGCGGGCCCCCTCGTTCCCGTGGAGGAATCACGCGGGTCGGGATATGGTCTGCCGCGTGAGGACCCCGATCTGGATCGCGCTGACGGCGATGGGCGCGTGCAGTGGCCCGTCGCCCCCCGTGGAGCTACCTGCGTGGGATCGAACCCTCCCCGTGGCATCGGTGATGGGGGTTCGGCGTGGACTCACGCCCGCGCGCGGGATCGTCCACCTTCATTCACCCTACTCCCACGATGCATGTGACGGCTTGCCCCGCGCGGCCTCGGGCGCGCCCAACGAGGCCTGTCTCGCCAGCCTGCGCGCTGCGCTGTGCACTACGAAGATCGACTACGCGAACCTCACCGATCACGACGACACGATGGCGGACGAGGACTTCTCGACCCTCTTCAGTATGCGCGGCACCGATCAGCCGATCATGCGGGGCGTCGATCAGATCGGCTCGCGGGTGATGTGCGAGGACGGCCACCAGGTCGCGATCACGGTGGGCGGCGAGAACGATCTGATGCCGATCATGCTCGATCGGCACGTGCTGGGAACCGTCCCCGAGCGCCACGCAACCTACAACGGCAACGAC
>JANOPP010000343.1:0-3358 GCA_031421915.1 Myxococcales bacterium
CGAGCTTCGGGAGTTTGCCTTCCTTCCCGAACCGCTTCATGACCTCGGCGGCTTCCGCGTCCGTCATCCCCGAGCCACCATCCGGCATCTTCTCGTTGATGCTCGCGATGTAGGAGTTCCGCTCCGGCGCGTGACGGGCGCGGAGGTACAGCGCGAGGTCGTCCGTGAGATGGAATCCGCGCTTGATCAGATCCTTGACTCCGCCAATCCTCGGCGGGGCCACGCGCTCGCCCGTGACGTGGTTCAGCCAGTACGGCTTGAGCCCGGCTTCGCCCATCGCCATCGCGAGCGGGCGAGCCTCCTGCTTCAAGAACTTCTCGGTGTCCTGCGAGACCTTGGAAGAGACCGGCTCCTCGGCCAAGTAGGCGTTGTCGTCCTCCTGGATGGTACGACCGGCCTTCGTGATCTCCTGCTGCTGGTTCCAGAGTGGGAGGTATCTGTCCTGCCAGTACTGGAAGAACCTGTCCGCCCACGTCGCCTCGTGGATGTCGAACTTCGGCTCATCGCTGGGCGTGGCAGGCGGCGCCTCCGGCGGCGGCCCCTCGTCGAACATGCCGCCCTGCCTGCGCCGAGCATCCGCCCGCTCACTCGCCGTCGCCTTGCTGCGCTCCTTGCGAGCCTTCGCCTTCTCGGCGTCCTTCGCAGTCCGGTACGCGCCCGCACCAGCCATCTCCGGCATCGCATCTTCGAGCGTGACCCAATGGTCCTCCATCAGCTTCGCGGCCATGGCGTCGGCTGACTCCGCCTCGCCAGCCCCCGGATCGTGCGCGAGCTGGATGAGATTACGGATCCTGCGCTTCGCCTTGTCGCGCTCGGCCGTGTTGCCGGGCGGACGGACGGCCTTCTCGTGCATCCGCTTCGCATCCACGAAGATGCTCTTGAGATGCGGCCTCACGCGCTCGCCAAGTGAGGCGATCATCGCCTCCGACCACTTCGCGAAGTCAGCGCCCACCTTCGCGATGTGGTACGCGCCGATGATGGAGAAGTCCGCGAGATCGTCGTAGATGCTGGTCTTGCCGGACTCGTCGCCGCGCAGCCCGCCCTTGCCGCGAGCAGAGCCACGAGCGTCGATGCGAGCGCGAGCCTCGTCGGCGGCTTCCTTCAGCCGGTCGATGATGCTCGGGTTCGTCTTGTCGAACGTGCCTGGGTTGGCGATGGCGGACTTGATCGCCGCTGTGTCGAACACTACATACTCTGTGGATGCCTCCGCCTTACCAACGACCTCTGGACGATGCACGAGAATCACGCCATCGTGCCCCAGCGCCTTCAGTTTCGCAGTCCACTCGTCCGCTGCGGCGCGACCAGCCTCCGCCCCGCGATGGCCTGCGAACATGAGGCGCTGCTTGTCAGCCTGTGTCGCCATGTATGGGTTTTCAAGCCGCGCATACAGCGGCATCACTCGCGCACCGCCGCGCCCCTTCTTGAGACTAGGGTAGGCCGACGCAACACCAGGGCTTGACGTGAGGTAAGCCCCCGTCCCGAGCCATCCAGTATCTTTCCTGTTCGCATGGTCCAAGTCGAACTCATCGAACTCGTCGTTGGTCCCGTGGTACACCCTCAGCGGCTTGCCATCGGCGTCCACCACCTTCGAGTCACCGAACCACTCCTTGAACGCTGGAGTCTCCGTCTGAGGATCCGCGCCGTCGCGTCCGGCGACCTGCGCCTTCTCGACGATCTCCACGTCCGCGTCGTCGAACACCACGAAGTTGTGGTCGCCGTCGCCCTTGCCGCGCGAGCTGCCGTCAAGGTAGCGGATCCCTCGGATGCCTGCCGCGAGGAGTTCGCGAGATGCCGCCTCATCGCCAACATGACGGCCGTCCATGGATGAGATGCCAAACGCCTCGGAAAGGTCGGAGTACAGGGCATCCCCGGTCCTGTTTTGCAGCGCCTTGGATGTCGGCCAGCCAGTGACACTGGAATGCAGCGACTCCATCGCAGCCTTCACCCTCTCGCTCTGCTCCCTCAACGGCTTGTCCCAATCAAGCCACTCGTCATCCTTCGGCGCGAGCTCGACCTTGTAGAGCGCCCCAGGCCGCTTCACGACGGCACCATCGCGCACCATCGCCAACGTGCGCAGCGTCTCGCTGATCGCGTCGATGCGGGAGCCCCTGAGCCACGGCTGGGAGTCTGGGGGCGCATCCTCTGGATTCGCCTTCTCCTCTGCGAGCCTCCCCCTGAAGTCCTCGATCAGCTCCGCGATGCGCTTGCGCCGATAGTCGGTGCCAATCGGCGCGGCATCTTCGTCAAGCTGACGCCCAACCCAATCGGGCAACTTACCGCCAAGGTTGGTGGTGTAGTCATTGGCGCGCGTGAGTTGGTTGCGATAGTGCTCCGCGACCTCCTTCTTCCCCGCGAAGTACATCCCCCATCCGTACGCCTGCACGCCTTCGCCCGTGCCCATGTACTTCGTCGAGAACTTGTTGTGGTCGTGCGGCGAGCCGTGCCACGCGGCCTGCGCTCGCTCGGCGGCGTTGCGCATCCGGGTCTGCGCCGCCATCCGTCCGCCGCCCTTGCGACCTGCGTACGCGCCCTTGCGGATCTGCTCCATGATGAACAGCGGGTCCGCGCCGGGGAACACGTCCGCGAACTTCTCGAACCCATGGCGACGGAGGAATGCGGCGACCTGTGCCAGCACGTCGCGCACGCGCGCGATGATCTTCTGTCCAGCGCCCATCTGCTGGATCTTCACGCCCTGCTTGACGGCTGACTCGCGACCACCGATCAGGTCGGCAAGCCGCTCGTCCATGCGAAACTCATGCTCAGACGCGCTCTCGCCAGTCTCGCGCGGAACCTGCCCAGCGACGGCCTTGTACAGCGCGTCAAGCTCGTGAGGGTGCAGCAGCGTGTCGAGAACGACGTGCATCGCCTCGTGACCGGCCGTCTTTGGCAGGCTCGTGCGCGTGGCTCCGGCATCGAGCGCGATCCTGATGAGCGACTGGATCGCGACCTTGCCATCCGGCGTCAACTCCGGCTTGAAATGCGTGACGCCCTTGAGCTGTGAGCCGACCTTCGCGCCCTGCGCCTTCAGTGATGCCCCTGCGGCCTGCCTGCCACGGAGCCCAACGCCAAACGAAACAGCGGCAGGCGAGAGCCCGGTAATCCGCGTGACGATCTCGACGATCCCGCGAAGCTCATCGACGGAGAGGGCTAGGTGGTGTCCGTTGTCGGTTCCGGGTAGAGCGGCGCTGGCCTTGTCGGTTCCGGGTACTTCTCCGGGAACTTCCGGCGTGCCGCCCGCACTATCTTGTCCACTCTTCCTTGGTTGCGCGGCGGGAGGCCCTTTGTGAGCACTCGACTCCAGTAGCTTTCCTGCGGCATCGAGAATCTCCTGCTTGGTGGGGACATGGACTCCGAACAG
>JANOPP010000344.1:0-5864 GCA_031421915.1 Myxococcales bacterium
CGGTCTCACCGAGAGCGCCGACCAGGATGTTCGAGGGCTTGATGTCACGGTGGAGGACGCCGCGGCCGTGTGCATGGGCGATGGCATTCGCGGCTGCCAGCAGGTGCGGGAGCAGCGCGAGCCGCTGGTCGAGCGTCTTGGCCGCGAGGACCAGCTCCTCGAGCGGCTGCCCGCTGACCCGCCGCATCACGTAGAACGGCGAGCCGTCGGGTCGGGTCCCGGCGTCGTAGACCGGGACGATCGACGGGTGCTCGGGCCGCGCGGTGATCCGCGTTTCGCGCTGGAAGCGCGCGTGAAAATCGCCATCGGCGATCAGCGCTTCCTTTACCGCGACCTGGCGCCCGAGCAGTGTGTCGGTCGCCTCGACCACACGCCCCATGCCGCCACGCGCGATCTCCTCGCCGAAGATGTAACGACTGTTCTCGAGCGAGGGCCGCTTCGGGGGGCGAATCGTCGGCGCCGACGTGCGTGGGCCCGGTGCTTCGCGCCGCGTGCTCGGCTCCGGCGGTGGTGTCCCGGGGGCGACCGTCGGTCCCGTGCTCAACTCGACGTCGCCCGTCTCGGCCGCGACTCTCGTCGGGCCGGTGCTCATCTCGACCTCGCCAGCGTCGGGGGAGGACCGTGTTGGCCCCAAGGCGCCCCCGATCGGGGCGGCTGACTCACCGGTCGCCGCTCCGCTCCGCGGTGTCGCGAGTGTGACCGCGTGGGCGTCCGAGCCCTCTGCCTCATCGTTCCGGGACGTGTCGCTCACCCAAGGCTCAGAATACCCTTTCAGCACCGATGGATGCTCTTGGATCGTTGCCCGACATCGACGGGCACGAATGAAGGAGCTCGTGCCGGGTCGCACGTCCTCGCTCACCGCGTATCATCTGGACATGGCCGACCACGATCTCCGGGCGGTGTTCGCCGCGTCGTGGGGACGGGTGCCGCCCGTGGCGCTCGGTCCCATCCTGACCGATCTGTGTGTGCAGGCTCGCGCGGCGCACCCAGGCCTCGCGCTGGAGGATCGCGATCTGGTCGCGGCGGTTGCGGTGCATGCTCCTATTGACGACGTCGAAGGGTTCTGCGGCCGCTGCAGAGCGGCGGACTTCGCACTCGCAGTTGCTGCCGGAGCTGGCAGCGCGCCCGCGATCTTGGAGCTCGAACGAGTTCACGCCGCGACGATCGACGCGACCTGCCGGCGGTTCGCCGGCCGCGGGTACGAGGCTGACGACCTGCGCCAGCTACTGCGAGCCAAGTTGTTCGTTGCCGAGGGCACCACCGCACCGCGGATCGCTGCGTACAACGGCCAGGGTTCGCTCGGAAGCTGGCTGCGCGTGATCGCTACCCGGCTGTTCATCGATCTCGGTCGGCGCAAGGATCGCGCGCGCGAGGCGTCGGAGGATCCCGACGAGCTCGCGGTGGTCGATCCGTTTGATCTCGAGCTCGAGCTGGTCAAGACCGAGTACCGCGGTGCGGTCGCCGCCGCGATGGTCGAGGCCGCACGCGAGCTCGAGCCCGGAGAGCGTCACCTGCTACGGCAGCATCTGGCTGCGGGACTGACGATCGACCAGCTCGCCGCTGTGCTCGGGATCCATCGCGCCACCGTGGCGCGCCGGATCGCGCGAGCCCGCGACATCCTCGCCACGCGAACTCGCGAGCTGGTCAGCACGAAGCTGCAGCTCGATGATCGCGAGCTCGGCGAGCTGCTCGGCCTGGTGGTCAGCAAGATCGACGTCTCGCTCCGCAAGCTGCTCGCGACCCGACCACCCTGACGGCTCCACGGCGCTCAGAAGTGCTCGATCGACATGGTCGGGGCAGAGGAGCGTGCCATCGGGAGTCGTCGGATGGACGCGACCACGGCCGTGAATGTCGACTGCGCTGTTTCGTGCCCGCGGGTCACGAGCTCGAGTGGGTAGTTGTAGAGCTGATCGCGCAGGACGACGATCCACCGAATGACCCCGTCGTGCTGCACGAGACGCCCGACTCCTGATAGCTCGCCGGTGTCGTGCTCGGTTCGTGAGCCTCCGCTGCCGAGAGCATCCACGCTCTCGTCCAGTGGCTCGCCGCGATGAGGGGTTGCGGGGTGCACGATGATCGACGTGTTGTCCGCTGGGAATCCCGGCGACAACCACTCGGTGACGAGTGAGTGCCGACGGGGCT
Organism: Myxococcales bacterium; assembly: GCA_031421915.1. Classification (GTDB taxonomy): domain Bacteria; phylum Myxococcota_A; class Polyangia; order Haliangiales; family Haliangiaceae; genus JABFXX01. The sequence goes on from JANOPP010000344.1 coordinate 2,143, forward strand.
GAAAGCCGGGCGGCGGCACGTACTCGAAGCGCCTGCGCCGAATGCCGAGGCCGTGATCGTCGCGCTGCACGAGGTCGTGCACGAGCGCGACGACCTCGTCGAAGCGCTCCTGCGTGCGAGAAGTCGCCGTCAGCACGGAATAGAAATCGTCCGTCACCACGAAGCCGAGCACGCACAGCACGGGGACGTCGTGGTCGCGACCGGTCACCGTTACCAACGCGGCATGCTCGCCGTCGTCGGTGACGAGGCGCTCGATCGGACCGATGTCGCCGAACGCGAGCTCGGGCCAGCCGGCCAGGATCGTTCGCGCGAGGTCGGCCACTCGACGTACGGGTGCCATCCGCTCTCGATAGAAGAGGCGTGCGACGTCTGCACCCTGTGGATGGACGAGCGCGAATCCTCCGGGCACGAGGTCGGCGGTCCAGTCCGGGAGCCGCGGGATCACGGTGCCGACTCCCACAGCTCGGCAACGCATGCTGGGATCTCGCTCCGTAGATCCGGCCGCGCGGTCGCGAGCAGCGCGCGTGCTTCGTCTACGCTGTTCGGATCACGGAGCACGATCACGCCGACCCACGGCGGGATCGCGTACACCGCGCCGACACGAAGCTGGCCGTCCGCTTGAAAGGTCACCAGCTTCATCTGCCAGCCATCGACCGTTCGCAGCTGTTCGACCAGCTCGTGGTACTCGACGCTCGTGGCGCCTTGCTCGAGCCATTCACGTGGATCCAGATCGGGCGCCACGGCAAGTGGACCCCTGTGGAGACCGGCGATCATCTGCATGCTGGATCAACGAGCCTCGCGTGCGCGTGTCGCGCCTGCTCCGATCTCTGCGGGATTTCAAGGGCTTGGGGGCCAGACGCAACAAAGCGCCTCGACCTTCGTTGGCGAGGTTCGTTCAACGCAGCGCGAGCACGATCGCGGCCCCGAATGCGATCACGATCATCACCGCGATCAGCACAGGACGACCCGAACCTGGCGGCGATGCGAGCGCAGCGCGCAGCGCGCCCGTGGTCTCCCAGCGGCGTTTTGGATCGACGGACAGCCCGCGGAGCAGCACGGAAAAGATCCGGCGGTCTCCTCGATCCGGAGGCTGCGGCGCGACCTGCATCGCCACGACGAGCGCGCCGGGCGTATGCCCTGTGAACGGCGTGGCGCCGGTGAGCGCCTCCCAGATCGCCGCGGATGCGCCGAACTGATCGGAGTGCACGGTCGCGGGCGCTCCGTCCAGCAGCTCGGGCGCGAGGTATCCGCTCGTCCGGGTCAGCTGGCGCGTGAAACCTCCGAGCCGGACGCGGCCATCGGCGTCACAGAACACGTGGTCGGGCGACACGCGTCCGTGAACGATCCCCGCATCGTGGAGGGCGCTCAGTCCGGCGAGTGCCTCTCTCCAGATCGTGATGGCCTGCGCGGGCGATGCGTCCGTCGCTGCACGCCACGCGCGAAAGCTCGGACCGCTCGGTGCGTGGGCGACGAACCCCTCACCGTCCTGTTCGCCGACTGCGAGAACCTCGACGATGTTCGGGTGGCGGATCGCCGTCAGGCGCGGATCGCATGTCGCCCCGAACGAGAGGTGAACGCGCCGGTCCTGAAGATCGTCTGCCTCCCACGTCGAGTCGTCGAGCGGACGCACGAGCCGGTACCCCGGCGGACCGACGCGCTCGTGCGTCAGCGATCGCGCCAGCTCGCCGACGAGCTCTGTGCACACTGCACAGTCATCGAGGTGATGCTCGATGCGGGTCCGATCGGCGGCAAGAAGTGCCCCGTCGAGGAGTAACGCGACGTCGTTGTCGTCGAGACACGCGGTGGGCGGCGGTGCACTCACCATGTCCAGCGCAGCGAGCCTTGCTCGGTCACGCGCGCGCCGGGAGTCATGTGGGCATTCGTGAGCTCGTCGATCAGCGCGGTGACCTCGACTGCCGAGCTCGGAATCGTCTGCTTCCAGATCAGTACGTCGCCGCCCGTGACTGCGTAGACCTTCGTGCGATCGACCGACAGCGTCGGAACGGTCAGGATGCTGCGGGCAACGCGACCGATTCTCCACGAGATGGCGGAGCGAGGTGCGGTCACGTACATCTCGGCGCCTTCCGTGTCGATGAACACGCCGAGGTCGCCCTCGAAGCGGAGCTGGTGCATTCGGGATCCTGGCGGATAGGCCAGGGTGACGCGGCGCTCTCCCTCGAGCTCGACGAGGTGGGCGGTGGTGCCGCCCGTGAACACGACGACCTGATCGCGCCCCGCCGGCAGGATCGCGGAGACCGGGGGCGGTAGTAGTGGCCCATCGATGAAAGTCCCCGCGACGGTCCACCGACGCAGCCGCTCTGCCTCGCTGACCAGCGCCTCCCCGCCTTCGCGGAGCCACATCCAGCGGTCCAGTCTCGCTGGCAGCGATGTCGTCGTGCCGGTCGCCAGGTTCACACGCATTGCTCTGCCGTCTTCGAAGAGGACCGCGGTCCAGACGCCTTCGCCCTGCATGGACCACGGCAAGCCGGTTCCTTTGAACAGCAACGAAGTGGTGCGCGAGGACAGATCGTAGAGCCGGATCTCTCCGGTGGGCGCACCGAGGACGATGCCACCATTCACGAACACGGCCATGCTCGTCGGCTCGTCGAACATGACACCCGCCGCTTGTCCCCGCGTGTAGAGCGTCGCGCGGCCATCGCTCTCCGACACCACGAGGCGCGAGCGATCCGGCGCGAACGCGGCGTGGACGAGCTGCCCGCGGAGCGGCACCGTCACCTGCGTCTCCGTACGAAGGTCGACCCAGCTGAGCGTGTGATCGTCGTGGGAGACCGCGAGTTGTTCCGCGCCGGCGAACGAGACCACCTGATCGCTACCGATCGTCCAGCGCCGCGGCACCACGTGATCGAGGTTGAACATCAGCACGACGCCGTCGGAGCCCGCCAGCACGTAGCGGCTCGCTGGCGACGCCGCGGTCTCCCCCAGGGCGGACGTTGCAGGCACATCGATCACCATCGCTGGGGTAATGACAGCGAGCCCCCTCGAGCTACGCGCGACGAGTGTTCCCGAGGGTCCGGGCTGGAGCTTCGGAATACTCCCGTTGACCGCAATGCTCGCGCCGCCGAGCCTTGCCACGCTCCCTTTCGCTCCGACGTACAGCACGTCTCCAAGCCAGGCCACCGACATCGCGCCGGGGACCACGACATCGACGGCGATCTGGTCGCGGGAATCCAGCTCCACCACGCGCGCGTTCTCGCCGAGAATCGCGCCGACCCGAGCATCGTTCGACCAGGCGACGGCCGAGACCTTGCCGTGGGCCACCGCGACGGGGGCGCCGTTGCGAACCACCCACAGGTGGCCCTCGCCGGCGACTGCGACGGATGAGCCGTGGACCTCGATCGCGAGGGCCCGATCGTCAAGGCCGAGTGCGCGAGGCTCGGCCTCGTCGAGGCTCTGCAACCAAACAGCGCCCTCGCGATCGATCCACCACAACGTGCGCCCGGCGGCGCGCAGCCCACGCGGGGCTCCTGCGAACGCGCGCACGCGACGTGTGCCCGAGCCCACGTCGATGATCGTCATCTGACGCGCCGTCCACGCGACGATGGTTCGATCGTCATCAGCGTAGGTCGCGGTGATCGCGATGGCGGCGCGGGCTACAGGTGTTGCGTATGGGCTCCCGGCGTCTTCGAACACGCTGTCGCTCGAGCTCTCACGCGATGGCAAGATGGCGCTCGCGGCGGGCGATGATGGAGTGATCCGGATCT
>JANOPP010000345.1:0-1516 GCA_031421915.1 Myxococcales bacterium
CCGCGGCGCCCGCCATCGTCGTTCGGTTGACGACCGCAAACGACCGTCTCCGGCGACGGTCCATGCGCGCGACGCTGACCGGGTACGGAAGCGCGGGCTTGGCGGTTCTGATCAGCTCGTCGAGTGCGACCAGCTCGGCGAAGTCCTTGGCGTTGTCGATCGTCTCCGTGACCTCCACCTTCGGGAACGGCCAGCGTGGCCCCGGTGTGCCCCCGAGCTCGATCGACTGGACGCCTGGAAAGGTCGGCGGGACCTTGGGGAACAGGCTGATCGCCTGACCCGTGCGATCGTAGACGCTCGTGCCAGCGGGGTCGTTGGAACCTGGCGTCTTGGGCGGCGGAAGGTGCACGCCGTGCAGCGTCAGCGTCGAGATCGCGCTTGCGATGCCGACAAAGGCGTCCCGCCCCGAACGAGCGAGCTGGATCAGCTGGTCGAGCGTCTGCGCGGTCTTGGTTCCGACGGCGACCAGATCGTCGACGGCCATCTTGATCAAGGTCTCGAGGTACTCCTGAACGATCAGCTCGCTGAGCGGACGATCCGCGGGCGGAGGCGGGGGCGCGAGCTGGACTCGGCGCTCCGACTGCGCGAGACCGCGACCGAGCTTGAGGATGCGCTCGAGCTCCAGCTCATCGTCATGCGTGTAGCGGCTGCGATCGAACGTCGATGGTTTGGGATTCGCATTGAGGTTGACGCTCAAGGCAGAGAACACCGGGAACATCGACAGCGTGAGCTTGCGCTCCGCGCTGGCGATCGTGATCGGTGTCCGCGCTTGCAAGAACTCGAGGACGATCTCGTAGGTGAGACCCGCCGCGGCTGTCGAGTGGGCCGGGCCAAGGTTCGTTCGCCACGCCTCGAGCTCCGCCTTCGTGTACGCGAGCTTCGCCGGATCCTTCTTGGTCGCGATCGCGTGAGCTCGTGCGGCCCACCGGATGACCTCACGCAGGAAGTTGTCGAACGGCGTCCACACTGGCGGCGGAGGAGGATCGGCCTCGACGTGCGGCGACCTTTCGATGCCGAGCTGCGCGATCACGCTCGCGGCACCCTCCTTCGTGATCGTGATCTCCGGAATGAAGTGCAGCTCGATCGGTTGTGGCGCATGGTCCGGATCAGGAATCGCCTCCTTCCAGGCGTTCGTGCCGGCGACCAGCAGCGTGTAGCTCTGTGCTTCCTCGAGCACCAGGGCCTTGTTCTTCTCCTCGCCGAGCGTCGTCGTGTACCGGATCGTGCGTTCGAAGCTGAGCGTGATCGCGATCTCGATCTTCTTTCCGAAGATCTTGAAGCGGGCGATCACCCACCTGATGCGCACGCGGACACCGACCTCGATCGTGACCTCGATCGGCTTCAGCTCACCTTTGATGATGCGTACGACGACCTCGACGCCCGCCCAGATGTCGAGCGCGAACTCGAGCGCGGTCACCACGAGATCGAGATGGCAGCGCAGCGAGGCCATGACGCCGAACCGGCCACGTACGGCGATGTCTGGGCTCGTGATCTTCGCGGCCTTGCGAAAGCCGAG
>JANOPP010000346.1:0-2195 GCA_031421915.1 Myxococcales bacterium
GTTCCAAGATATGCGGCCGGATGTAGACCGCGCCCTCGGCTGTCGGCTGCTGGGGGAGAGCTTCGAGGGCTTCAAAAACCGCCTCTTCCATCCATTCGCGCGCCGGGCCTACATTTTCGTAGCCGAACGCTTTGGAAAGCACGTCGATCAACTGGATAGTGTTGCCGTCCGCGTCTGTGTTATTCGTCTCGCTGGCCAAGATTCGCTTTACGAGAGCCGCCACTTCCGGCACACCCCCAGCAGCGCGACCAGCGGCCTCGCGGGCGACATCGCGAACTTGCGCGGCGGCAGCGTGCCCGGCTTCCCACGCCTTGATGACCTTGTCGGCATTCACGGCATTGGCTGCGGTCTCGCGGGCGTCGCCGTAGGTGATCGCGTGACGCTGCAGGTCCAGCCGATCCCACATCTCGCCGAGCGCAGGATGAACATACGTCGGTTTCGGAGGTTCCGGCAGCGGCACCGCGCCCGCATGCTGGGGTGGCTGGGGTTGCATGGCGCACCACTCGCGGATAGCGTCTGCGACCTGCTGGGGGTCGCAGATGCTGCAGCCGGGAACGCAGGCAGCGATCATGGATTCCACGTAGTTGCGCTCAGTTTCCATCGTTCGCCCCCGGGTTCATGGCGGCACGGACGATGGCGCGCTTGCGTTCCGGCGACTTCATGTCGCGCGTGAGGTTGGCCCTCGAAACGGCCTGATAGATCGCCACGCACTGCGCGTCCGTCAGTTCCGGCACGCCGCTCTTGGCCGCATTGGCGAGGTCGTCGCACAGCATGAGCAGATGAGGGCCGGACAGACTCACATCGTCACGCACGATTCCAGATTTGACTGCTGCACCACGGATCGCTTCCGCGAGCATGTCGCGCTCACGTTCCGGGGCGATATCACTGGCCTTGGCGGCGGGCGCTTCCGCAGTGGCGGCATAGAGAGCCATCAGCCGGTTCAGCAGGGCTTGGGCATAGGCGGTCGCGGACGGGTCGCGGTGCGTGCTGGAAATGTCGTGCAGCGCACCTTGCGCGTCCATGATCCCGCGCCGATAGCCATCGCCTCGCCGGGCGGAATCGAACGTGTCGCGCACGATGGTTTCCATCCAAGCGCGCACGGTCGGACCGCTGCTATCCTTCACGTCGTGGCCGTCGGCGCGCAACGCTTGCACCAGCTCGGTCCACGCCACGGTGCAGGCGATTCCGAGCACGCGGTCACTGAATACCGGTGTGCCTTCGGCGAGCGCGCACAGCGTTGCGTCACGCACCTTGTTCTCGGAATCCGCGCCGCCAATCAGGCGGCGAAGTGCCCAGCGGGCTTTCGCGGCCGCCTCCATGGTGTAGCCGGGCTGATCGTCAGGCAGCTCATCGAGCGCATCGAGTTCATCGGACAGCTTCTTGAAGTCGTCGCGCGGCGCCTTCAGGTCTTCGCCGCCGTCATCGCAGGTTCCGTCGGTCACGCTCCACGCCGCGAATGTCAGCGCCAGCAGCCGTTCGATCACGGCCCGCTCGTCGGCCGTGATGAGTTGCGCCGCCTCCGCGCTGGGCATCACCCGGTCGGACTGCGGCGGAGCTGCGCCTGCGGACAATGCGGCGTAGTAGACCGGCCCCATCGCGACACCATCGCCCACGCTCATACGCATCGCGTTGAAGATTTCCGGGGTGCCTTTCAACGGCATCAAGCAGTAGCCATCCCGAAGAGGGAGACGCATGCGCGCTTCTGTGGCATTCAACACGCGCAAGATGGCCTCGCGCATCTGGTTGTTCTCGTGAGGCTGCAGCGGCGCGAGCCCGTCGTCGGTGATCGCGTAGTGGATGTCGCGCGCCAGCTCGCGGAGCCACAAGGGCTGCTGCTGGGGCGCGGACTGGACTTGGGTATTCATTCGGGCCTCGGGGTAACGGGTCTGGAAAGTTTACCTATAGGTATTCATTTGTCCAGAGGGGCGGGCTCGATATCCTTCCCGGTCTCCGGATCGATCCCGAAGCGACGACAGAGCTGGTGCGAGTAGGTCGAGCCGAGGCCGAATGCGTCCATGACGCGGCACCATGCCGGCTCGCGACGGGGACTCCTGCGGCGGGCGATGTTGAGCACCGCGCGGCGCAGCAGGTTGTCATCGTCGTAATCGGCAACGGTGCCGGTGTGGACCTTCGCCGGCGTCGCGAGGGCGAGCGCAACGCGCATCTGGTCGGCGGTGAACACGTCGGTGTCGCCG
>JANOPP010000347.1:0-14666 GCA_031421915.1 Myxococcales bacterium
CGAGCCGTCAGCCCGAGCCGTCAGCCCGAGCCGTCAGCCCGAGCCCGAGCCGTCGGCCCGAGCCCGAGCCCGAGCATTCGTTCACCGATGCGCCGATCAAACGCGATCTCTGCCGAATTCAAGGCCGTTCGGCACGAGCCGTCAGCCCGAGCCCGAGCACGAGCCGTCAGCCCGAGCCCGAGCACGAGCCGTCAGCCCGAGCCCGAGCCCGAGCCCGAGCATTCGTTCACCGATGCGCCGATCAAACGCGATGTCTGCCGAATTCAAGGCCGTTCGGCCCGAGCCGTCAGCCCGAGCCCGAGCTGTCAGCCGGCAATCTTCGCGCGACTCATTTCCGACAGGAGGCAGGTCGAGCGTCGCCGCCTGATCACGATACCGACCTCAGAGGCGTCGACGCGAGCCGTCGCGAACCTAGAACTCGATCGCCGTGCCGAGGCCGCCGCCGATGTTCGCAGCGCCATCACGCGCGCCGTACGAGATCTGGCCGCGGACCGTGAACCGCTGCGCGATCCGGTACGCGATGTCGTACGCGATGAACAGGCCGGCGGGATTGACGAGCACGCCCGGGAGATCGGTTCGCACGATCGAGGCGCCCATGAGGACGGGAGGTGCAGTGTCCCACTGGAGGCGAATCCAGCCGGTGGGTCCCATGTCGCCCATGGCCTCACCGCCGATGCTGACGTTGGACCGCCACGGCTTGCCGAGCGTGATCTGCGTTCGTACGCCCTGATCGAAGCCCTTCTGACTGACGCCGAGCGACACGCGGAGATCGAGGAAGACAGACTTGTGCGCGCGGACGCGGACCTCGCCGAAGCCGTAGCGCAGACCGTTGTTCACGTAGTCGGCTTCGACCATCGTGTCGTCGTTCGCCGGCGTCTTGCCCTGGATCGTGCCGAACCCGAACGCGATGTGATGGAGCTGGCGAAGGAGGCGGTGCGTGTACGTCAGCTCGCCGCGGAGGTAGCGATCGGGGATGTCGTAGCGGTTGCCGAAGTTGTGCCCCTGGACGTCGATCGCGATCTCGTTGACGTGATTGGCGAGGCGCTCGCGGTCGATCTCCTCGAGGCGATCGAACAGCGTCGCGTCGACGCGCACGATGTGCGGCGCCTCGGCGGAAGCGAAGTGTGTGACCTCGGCTCCGCCGGTGTCCGTGCCGCGGATGTAGTACTCGAGGCCGGGCGGGCGCGCAGCGGGCAGGCTCGCGAACCAGCCACCGGCGGACGAGCGCTCGAAGGTGACGTCCTGCCAGGTCGCGTCGCCGATCGCGCGCCAGCGAGCCGTGAGGGCCTCGGCGAACGGTGCATCGATCATCGCCTCGAGCTCGACGGGCTGGTTGGCGGAGACGGATGCCGGCGCGACATGGATGACGAGCGAGCGCGGTGCGGCGGGCTGCGTTGTCACCGCGGACGCGGTCGGTGGAGGCACCGCCGGCGGGGGCGGCGCGGGTGCCGCACCGGGCTGAGCGTTCGCGACGCCGAGTGCGGTGAGGAGGATCAGGGGGATGGTGCGGAGGTTGGTCATCGGCTTCTCACCAGTCGAAGTTGAGAGCGAAGCCACCCGAGAAGCCCGAGTGATCGATGTCGCGCGCCTGATAGGAGACGCGCAGGGATGGATAGACCCAGGACAGCTGGCGGAACCCGACATCACCGATCAGGCGAACACCGAAGTCCTCGGGCACCGGGAGGTCCGTGACCTGGACCGTGAGCTGGATCGGGATGATCTTGTGGGGCAGCCAGTGATAGGCCGCTTCGAGGAGCGTGCCGACCTTGTCGGTGAAGGCCGCGCCGATCACGAGGTTGGTGCCAGTCTCGCTACCAAACCGGACGCGACCGCGCGCGCCGAGCCCGGTGCGAAACCGGCAGCCGTCGATGTCGCGCCCTCGACAGCGGTTCGTCGACGAATCGTCCATCTCGTCTGTGGTCACGAGGCCCGCCTGCGGGCGGATCATCAGGGCGACGTTGGGGCGGAGCTTGAACTCGAGCTCGGTGTAGACGTACGAGAAGTTCACCTTGCGGCAGCGGAACGTTCCGCTGCCGTCGAGACAGCGGCCGGTCATGTCCTCGTCGATCACGTCGCGCGGGCCACCCTTGCCTGCGAGCGTGCCGAAGCCGAGGCGGATGGCGTAGACCGGCTCGATGAAGCGGTACGTGAAGTCGAACTCGGCCTGGTAGTACTGGTCGTAGCCCTCGTTGAAGCCGCCGTCGAAGTCGACGTAGTCGACGTGGGCGTCGATGTGCGAGCGGCCCTGCTGGATCGCGGCCTCGGTGACCGTGGCGTCGATCTCGATGATCTGGGGTTGCTGCTGGGAGCCGAGCACCGGGCGGACCTCTTGCTCGACGCCACCGTCCCTGGCTTCGACGTACCACTCGAGATCGCCGGCACGGACGGCGTCGGCGGCGATCGTGCCGCGCAGGTACGAGTCACCGTCGGGGCGAAGCTCGATCCGGCGGAAGCCGGGCTCGCCCTCGGGGCGGACATAGAGCCAGGCCTGTGCGATCGCGGAGGGCATCCGCACGAGGAAGCTGAGCTCGATCGGACGGTTCGGAATTGCGCGCTCGATCGGCGCGGCGATCACGAGGGCGCCCATCGGCAGCGGCGTCGGCGAAGCCTTGGCGAGCTCGGCGGCAAGGTGCGCGATTCGCGGGTTGCGATCATCGGAGCGGACCGAGCGAGCGCGAGCGAGCGCGATGTCGCGCGCCTGGATCTGGAGCTTCAGGCTGATGATCTCGTTCTCGATCACCTTGCGGTACGGCGAGCGTGGATCGGCGGTGAACAGCACGTTCCAGCGCTCGATCCGCTTCTCCGGCGACTGGCCCAGCGTGTCCTGCCAGGCCTTGGTCGCGATGCCGACGTGATCGACACCCGGAGTTCCTGCGCCCGGTGTGGGTCCAACGCCGCCGCCGGTGCCGTCGCCGGGTGCAAGCGTCTTGCTGGCCTCGACCTGCGCGGCCCACGGGTCGATGAACGTCCGCGGCGCGGACAGCACGCGGACCAGATCGCCGGGAAGCACTCGCTTGGCGAGGCCCGGATCGATCGTGGCAACGGAGAGGCGAGCACCGCTCTTGGTGATCGTCATCTTGCCGATCGCGAAGCGATCGCGGAGCGTGGCGCCGGTGCGCGGGTCCTTTGCGACGACCTCGTGAAGGAGCTCGAGCTCGCTGCCGGCGCCAATGCCATCGAGCGCACCGAGGTCGACGTAGACCTCCGCACCATCGACGGCGAGGACCATCGGATCCGCGGACGCGACCGAGGTCGCGAACGCGAGCATCAGTGTGACGAGGAAGGGGATCAGCGTGCGCATGATCTAGAACTCCACGCTGGCGTTGGCGCCACCGGTGAAGCCGACGACGGCCTGGTTGCGTGCTGCGTAGCCGGCGCGTACGCCGAGACGGACACCGTTGGGCAGCGCGTGCGCGATGTCGTAGTAGAGGCGGACGCCAGCTTCGCGGTCCGAGTCCGGCAAACGCGTGATCTCGACGGTCGCCGCCATCGGCAAGCCGGGCACCGTGCCCCAGCCGAGGCGAAAGAACCCGTTGGTGCCGACGTCGGCGAGGTACTCGATGCCGACCGCGATATGGCTACCCTCGCGGACGCCGAGACGGACTTCCTCGCGGAGCCCGGGCTGGAATCCGGATTGCGTCGCGGCGACCATCACGCGGGTGTCGAGGCGGAGGCCCTCGACCGGCGCGAGCCCCAGCTCGAACCAACCCGCGACCTTGAACCCGGCCTCGCTACACGGCTGGGACAGACAGCTCTCGCCGATCAGGCGCGTGTAGCCGACGCGGAGCTCCTCGAGAGGATAGGCCCAGAGGCGGTACGAGAAGTCCGCATCGATCCGGTAGTAGCGATCCTGGAGGTCGTCACTGCCGACGGTGCGCGTTCCGTAGTCGACCCACTCGAACGACGTGTGGATCTTCGAGCGCCGGCCCTTGGTGCGTACGATGTCGCGCGCGCGACGCTCGGTCGACGCCGTGGCGACGACAGGCATCGTGTGCGGCCACTTCTCGCTCGCGAACACGGGCGTGCCTCCCGCGGCGATGAAGTAATCGATGCCGGGCGAGACGACAACGGCGGGCGGCAGAACGACGACCCACTCGGCCTCGCCGCGGCGCACGAGCTCGGCGGTCTGGAACGCGGCGCCACCACCCGTCGCGCGATAGTGGAGCGTCAGCGTGGGAGTCGCGGCCCGGGCCTCGGCGACGAGCTCGAGCGGAGTGCCGGCGACGACATCCGCGGGCGGTACATGGACGACGTCCGCGGCGTCGGCCGCCGTTGCGAACAACGCGACGACGAGCGCCGCGTGCGTGATGTTCTTGGCGCTCACCAGTACACCCCCAGTCCACCGCCGCCGCCGAGACCGCCGTGATCGACACTGCGCCCCTGCCACGAGCCGCGGATGATCACCGAGACATTGCGGAAGCCGATCCATTCGAGCTCGGTCCCGAGCTTGACGCCGACGTCGCCGCGGTTCGGCTGGTTCGTCGCGCCGACGGAGACGCCGACGAGCAGGTTGGTCGCAGGGCGCGCGCCGAACCGGATGTCGGTCAGCGTGCCGACCTGTTCGACCGTGCGCGCGGCGACGAGGAGGTTCGTGTCGTCACGGCTACCGATCCGGAACCGGCCCTCGACGCCCATGCCGAACCCCTCCTTGCCGACGCCCGCGATCAGCTTGCCGCCGACCGAGAGTGGGATGCGCTCTGCCTTGCCGCCGAGCTCGACGTCCGCATAGCCGAAGTGGAAGCCTGAACGCGGGAACGGATTGCTCGCGTCCCAGACCTCGTCGGCGTAGCCGCCCGAGCCCGAGTACATTCCGTAACCGACCCCGACGCTCTGGATGATGCTGGCGAGCCGGTACGTGAAGTCGACACTGCCGGTGATCATCCGATCGGTGCGATCGCCGGTGCGCTTGTCGAAGGTCGCGAAGTCGAGGTAGTCGACCGCGAGCTTGACGTGCGACTGGCCGGGCGCAGCGCCGAACTGATCGATCAATGGCGGCCTCGCGACCTCGACGCGGATCGGCTCGCGCGGGGTGCCGATCGCGAGACCCGAGCGGCCCGCAGGCGTCGAGACCTCGACGAAGTAGTCGAAGCCGGGCGTCGAGATCGCCTCGCCGGGGACGATGCCGCGCAGGTAGATGTCGTGCTCGCGCTCGAGAAGCAGGCGGCGATACGTCCGGGCGTCGCGCGAGCGGTAGTGGAGGTAGGCACTCGCGACGCGATCGGGATCATCGAGTACGAACACCACCGGCATCGGCGTGCCGGCGTATGCCGACGCGCGCGCGGAGTGACGGACGCGACCGACCTCCTCGTTGCTCGCGCCGGCGGCGACCGGTCGCTGTTGCTCGCGCAGACCGCGCAAGAGGTCGAGGTCGCGGCGGATCGCCTCGGTGTACGGGGACTCGCCATGGGTCGAGAGATAGCGCTCCCAGCCGGCGATCCGCGCATCGAGTGTCGCGCCGGTCTGCGAGGCGAAGACGCCGAGGATCTCGATCGCCTCCTTGTCGGGCGGCGGCCCGACAGGCGGCTTGGGCTCGGTCGGTGGCGGAGTGACCGGTGGCGCGACGGGCGCCGTTCGCTCCGGGCGATCGATCAGCGCCTCGACGGTGTCGCCGACCTTGACGACATCCACGAGCTCGCCGATGACGGCGCGCGACAGCCCTGCCCCGGCCTGCGTGATCGTCGCGGATCCGACCGGGACCCAGTCCTCGATCGGCGCGCGCGTCACGGGGTGACGGAGCTTGATCGTGCGCTTGAGGCGGATCTGCGAACCGTCCGCGACGCCCTGCTTGGAGCCGATGCTGACGTAGATCTCCTGGTGCTCGACCTTCACGACCGCGCCTTTGACGATCTCGTCGTCGGCGACCGCGGCGCTGACGTGGAGCGCGCAGATCACCGCCGCGAGCTGGAGCGCGCGCCTCATGGGACCTCCGTCCAGAAATCAGACCAGTCATCGTCGGTCGCCTGCGCCGGAGCCGGCCGTTGCGCGGGGCGTGGCGGCGGGTTCTGCGTCGGGGGAACCGGTGATGGGTTCTGCGTCGGGGGAACCACTCCAGGCTGGACCGGCCGTGGAGCCGGGCGCTGGATCGGACGCTGCGCCGGGGTCGGCTCGTACGGGTCCTCGGTGATCCGCGGGCGCTCCGCAATCTCGGGACCCTGCCCTTCGTACAGAGCGAACGCCTCGCGGCAGCGATTGACCACACCGTTGCCGCGCGCGGCGGATGCGATGAACGCGACCGCGATCAGCGCCGTGAGCGCAGCCGCCTCGGGCGCGTCCGCGCCGAGCGCCGACAGCGCTCCGAGGGCGAACGCACCACCGACCACACCGTCGAGTCCGACCAGACCTTTGCCAGTGTCGCATTCGGGGCGCGTGTTCGAGGGGCGCGTCGGGTCGGGCCCCGAGAGCGCGAGTGAACATCCGCTGACCGTCGCGATCAGCACCCAGACCATCAACCGCCGCAAGCCGTGCTCCACGACCACAGGAGATGACGAACACGTGCGCGGGTCACGCAATCAAAGCGACAAACGTGGGCAGGGATCGCCAAGGTTGCTCGGGTGCGGCGCACATCGGCGTCAATCACCGGCACGATCTGGCACCCACGCGATCTGGCGCACGGCGGATCACCGCACGCTCACGCGGCGATCACGGCGAGCCAACGGCAGCTCAGACGGAATCGTGCGAAGCGCCGCTGCGCCCTGCCGGAGTCGTCGCCTCGCCGATCGTCGGCGTGCCGACCTCGACGACGCCGAGGCGCGCGAGCTGCGCGTGCTCGCCGCGCAGATCCTCGCTGCCCCACACCCCGAGCGCGCGCGCGACCTCGGACGGCTTCGCCGAACCATCGGCCGTCGCTCGAACGCGGGCGCGCAGCAGCGGACCCTCGGCCCAGTCGAGCGCGGCAGAGAGCTTGGCCGCCGCGTCTCCATCGATCACGGAGACGTCGATCAGGTGCGTGCGCACGTCGATCGTCTTGTCACCGCGCGCGACCTTCGCCTCCGGCTTCGCCATCAGCGCAGCGCCGAGCCGCGACAGACGCGCCTGATCCATGGTCATGCCGTCGGAGGCAGGTCGAATCACGATGTCGACCGCATCGATCAGCTTGCCGAGCCCGAGGTCGGGCTTCACACCGCCGCGGAGCACCGCCGGGTGGCCGTTCAGCCGGACGATCGCGCAGGTCTGGATCTCGATGCCCGGTGGGCACACGGCCGCGAGTCGCTCGCGAACCTCGTCGGCCGAGAGCTCGGTTCGCGTGCTGTCGTCGACGACATCCCACGTCCGAACGCCCGGCACCGTGTGCTCGAGATCGACGTCCATGATCTCGCCGAGCGAGGGAATGCCGAGTCCGAGCGCGGGACCGAAGCTGATCCGCGGCTTGGGCGAGAAGCCGCGCGACACCGCGAGCGGTAGATCGGCGCGACGGAAGCTGCGCGACAACAGGCGCACGAGATCGAGGTGGCCGAGGAACGCGGCGCGACCGACCTTGGCGAACCGGAGGCGGTACGTCGAGTAGTTGAGGCCGGCACCGTGGTGGCCGTTGAGGCGCACGCGCTCGGCACGTTCGGTCTCGCGATCCTTGGTGCGGCCGACCTCGGCGGGGCTGCCTCCACCGCGCTCGGAGACGTCGAGCATGGCGTCACCGTCGGTGACCACGTCGAGCACGCGCACGGCCGGCTGATCTGCATGGAGCGTGCGGAGCGCGACGAGCCGATCCTCGCGCATCTTGGTCAGGTCACACGCGACACCGCAGTCGTAGCAGACGAGCTTGCGGCGATCGGGTGCCGCCTCGGCGAGGTTCGTGTGGTGGATCAGCATCCCCGCGACCTTGCCGCACGGCGGCGAGGCACGACCCTTGACCGCCTTGCGGTACTCGCTGAGGAGGAAGCCGTCCTCGAGGCCGACGTCGATGTGATCCCACGGCAGGCGCGCGGTGATCGGACGCGTGCCGAGGTACGCGGGAACATCGACGTGGTGCTCGGCGAGGGCTGCGGCCCAGCGTTCGCTCTCGAACACCTCGTCCCAGCCGTCAAAGCGTGCACCGGCGCGCCACACGCTCTCGATCACATCAGCGATCCGACGATCGCCGCGCGCGAGGATTCCCTCGACGAACGAGATGCCCGAGTGGTGGTGCTTGAGGCGCAGCGCCTTGTCGCGCGAGGCGGTGTGCCGGAGGATCTGCTGCTTGCGCTTGATCTCGAGCTCGGGATCCTGCGCGCACCACTGCAGCGGCGTGTGCGGCTTGGGCACGTGCGAGCTGACGCTGACCGTGACCTCGGCGCGATGACCCGCGAGATCGCGACCGATCCGCAGCATCCGCTGACCCGTCTCGACGATGCCGCGGACGTCATCGTCCTCCTCGGTCGGCAGGCCGATCATGAAGTACAGCTTGAGGCGGTGCCAGCCGCGCGCGAACACGCGGCGCGAGCTCTCCTCGATGTGCGCCTCGGTGACGTTCTTGTTGACGACGTCACGCATCCGCTGCGTTCCCGCCTCGGGTGCGAACGTCAGGCCGCTGATCCGGGTGAGCGCGAGCTCGTCGAGCAGATCCTCGTTGAGGCCGTACGCGCGCAGCGAGGCGACGGACATCGAGACGCCACGCTTGCGCAGCTCGGCCGCGAGGTGCTTGACCAGCGGTGTGATGCTCGAGAAGTCGGCCGTCGACAGGCACGTCAGGCCCGTCTCCTCGTAGCCGGCCTTCTCGACGCCGGAGATCAGCGAGTCCGCGATCGAGGACGGCGAGCGCTCGCGAACCGGGCGATAGATCATGCCGGCCTGGCAGAACCGGCAGCCCTCGGTGCAGCCGCGCGCGATCTCGACGGACGCGCGCTCGAACACGGCCTCGGCGTACGGCACCGGGGTATCGCTCGGGAACGGATAGTCATCGAGGTTCTCGACCATCGCGCGACCGACGCGCGCGGGCACGCGCGGATCGAGCGGCGCACCGACGACGGTCATGCCGGTCGCCTCGTCGATCTCGGTCGCGTAGAGCGCCGGGACGTAGAGCGGAAACGTGCTGGCGAGCTCGGCGAGCGCGTCAGCGCGCGTGCGCAGGCCTGCCGTGATCTCCTTGCGCAGCGCGGCCCACGCGAGCACGAGCGGCGGCAACAGCTCCTCGGCCTCGCCGATGAACGCACAGTCGATGAACGGTGCCATCGGCTCGGGATGCGAAGCCGTCGGGCCTCCGACCAGGACGAGCGTCGCGTCGGGCGCACGGTCGACCGTACGCAGGGGGATGCCGCCGAGATCGAGCAGCGTGAGCACGTTCGTGAACGTCAGCTCGTACTGGAGCGAGATGCCGATCACGTCGAACTCGCACAGCGGACGCTGGGTCTCGAGTGAGACGAGCGGCAGGTTGCGCGTACGAAGCTCGGCCTCCATGTCCGTCCATGGCGCGAACGCGCGCTCGCACGCGATCCGTGGGTCCTTGTTGAGGAGCGAGTAGATGATCTTCGTCCCGAGGTGGGACATGCCGATGTCGTAGACGTCGGGGAAGGCGAGGCACACGCGCGCCGCGATCTCGCCGGTCTTGACGACGCTCTGGTACTCGCCACCGAGGTACCGCATCGGCTTGGCGACGCGGTCGATGAAGTCGGCGTAGAGGTGGCGCATGGGGGGGGGCTGGACGTATAGCAAACCGACTGGCGCCGGTCGCACATTATTGTATGGTGCCGGCATGAAGCGGCTCGCCCTCGCCCTCCTCGTCGTCGGGGCCGCCTGCAGCAAGCAGGACCTGGCCGACAAACCGGCCGCCGCCCCGACCCCCGTCACCGTCGCCAAGGAGACTCCGATGTGGAACATCGCGCTCAAGACCCTGCAGGGAAAGGACACCAAGCTCGCCGACCACCAGGGCAAGGCCCTGATGCTCGTCAATGTCGCGTCCAGGTGCGGTCTGACGCCGCAGTACACGACGCTCGAAGCGCTGCAGAAGAAGTACGGCCCCAAGGGGTTCACCGTGATCGGCTTCCCGTGCAACCAGTTCGGCAAACAGGAGCCCGGCACCGCCGAGGAGATCGAAGAGTTCTGCTCGACGACCTACGGCGTGACGTTCCCGATGATGGAGAAGGTCGAGGTCAACGGCGCGGGTCGCCACCCGATCTACAAGGAGCTCACGCCGCTCGCCGACGCCAAGGGCTACACGGGCGACATCCGCTGGAACTTCGAGAAGTTCGTCGTGTCCGCGGACGGCACCAAGATCACGCGCTTCGATCCGCAGGTGAAGCCCGACGATCCGCAGGTGATCGCCGCCGTCGAAGCCGCGCTGCCAAAGTAGCTACAGCGACGACAGCTCGAGGTCGGCCCACATCGGCAAGTGATCCGATGCACGCACATCGTGTTCGACGTGGTGCGCGCGAACGTCGAGACCGCGCGTGTACACCGCATCGAGCCGCATCCCGAGCCACGTGCTGGTGGCGCCCGAGTCGGTCACCGGCGTCGTGAACCCGCGCATCCGAACGAACGCCTCGAGGCGATCGTCCTGCGCGCCACCTGGCACCGGGATGAGGCTCCCGATCCACGCGAACGGCGACGTGTTCATGTCGCCGGCGATCACGGTGGGAAGCTCGCGCTTGTCGGCGGCGTCGAGCACCGGCGCGAGCTGCTGGACCCGCTCCGTCGCGCTGATCCGGTTATCGAGATGTACCGCGTAGACCCGGACCGGACCCTTGCCTGCGTCGATCGTCGCGCCGAGCGCGACACGGCGTGCGGAGTTGAGCACGGTGTTGTTGTACGGCAGCTCGGTGATCTCGAGATCGACGAGCGGAAACCGCGACAGGATCGCGACCCCGTGCGAACCGCCGTTCGACAGGCCGTAGCCCGGCGCGTAGGCGCAGTGCAGATCGAGCTGCTTCGCAGCCAGGCACGCACGACTCTCTCCCTCCTCGGGATAGCTCTCCACCTCCTGCAGCATCACGAGATCCGCCGCCGCGAGGCGCGGCGTCGAGCGGAGCGCCGCGGCGATCTTCGCACTCTCGATCATGTGCACGTTGTAGGTCACGAGCCGCAACCGCGATGTCTGGACGTACGAGCTCGGACCGTGGTTCTTCGCCTCGACGCGGATGTCGCGTGGTCGAGGATGATTGCAGGCAGCGAGGACCACGAACGCGGCGACGACGGCAAGGCGCATGCGATCGAGAATGCGACGGAGTGTGGCGCCAGGGTGACGGCAAACCACAGCAGCTTGCGGCGCGCGACGTGTCAGATCGCTGACACCGTACTAGTGCTGCGCGGAGCTGTGCTCACGGGTTCGGCATCACCTGGACATCTGCGAGGACTCCGTAGTGATCGCTCGCGCAGATCGCGCTGTCACCGTCACCCTCGCGCTCCGTGAGCACCACCTTGGAGACGTGGACCGTGCCGCGGCCATCCTTCTTGCGGCTCGTCACGTAGACGTAGTCGATCCGACGGTCGATATCGAGCGAGCGCAGAGGCCGGGTGAACCGGTTCTCGCTCGACCACGTGATGCCCTGATCGGGGCCGTCACCCGGAGCGGGCTCCCGGTGCAGGCGGAGCCACGCATCCTGGAAGTGCGTGCGCCGGCCGCCGAGTGTGGTCAGGCCGCGGAGGAAGCGCATCTCGTCGCTATCGGGGGTCGCGTTGAAGTCGCCGCACAGGATCTGCGGCGCACTGTCGTTGGTGC
Organism: Myxococcales bacterium; assembly: GCA_031421915.1. Classification (GTDB taxonomy): domain Bacteria; phylum Myxococcota_A; class Polyangia; order Haliangiales; family Haliangiaceae; genus JABFXX01. The sequence continues at coordinate 11,627 of JANOPP010000347.1, forward strand.
GGCCCGCTCGCAGTGCGTCGTCGATCGCCAGGACCTGGTTCTCCCGCGCGACCCCGTCATCGAGACGGTAGTGGAGGTGCGTCGTGTGAATCCAGATCGGCCCACCATCGGAGTCGACCTCGGCGGACAGCAGCACGCGCGCATCGGCGACGCGCGGCTCGGGTAGTGGCAGGACGCGCGTCGACCGGATCGACTTCGCGAGGATCGCGAGACCCTCCTGCCCCGCCGGCAGCTTGCTGTGCGCGCCGTCCTCCCACTCGACCGCCTTGGCGTAGTGCGCCGCCATCCCGAGCCCCTCGGCGAGGACGTCCGCGGTCGTGCGCCCCGCCTTGCCATCGAGCGGCCTGACCTCCTGCAGACACACGACATCCGGGGCAAGTGCTTGGAGCTGGCGCAGTGCGAGGTCGAGTCGCTGCGCGAGCGGAGGCTCGGTGCCCCACAGGTTCAGGGTGATGACGCGTAGGTTGGGCCCCACGCCGACGACGTTACCCTAGGCGCCGCGATAGATGCAGCGCGAGGTCGGAGTCTCGGAGACCACGACCTCGACGAGGCTCGGCAGCCGCGGGGCGAGCTTGCCCCACCACCACACGGCGAGCAGCTCGCTGGTCGGGTTCACGAGGCCATCGATCTCGTTGAGCACCTGGTGATCGAGCTGGCGCACGAGCGGCGCCGCCTGCTCGTCGATCTCGGCGAAGTCCATCACCCAGCCGCGATCGGGATCGATCTCGCCCTCGATCACGACCTCGACGCAGTAGCTGTGGCCATGCATCCGGGCGCACTTGTGGCCGGGCGGCACTCTCGGGAGAAAGTGCGCCGCTTCGAACCGGTAGATCCGCTCGAGCCGGGTGCGCATGTCGGCGCGCGTTGTAGCCCACTGTCGCGTGCTAGGAAAGTGCCGTGGTCAAGGCGGCACTGGATCGCCGGGTCCGGCAGCTCGCTTTTGCGAGGGCGGTCAACACGATGGGCCTCTCCCTCGTGATGACGTTTCTCGGGATCTACATCGTCGAGACCCGGGGCTACCCCGCGTGGCTCTACGGCCTCGTCGCTCTCGGCTCGAACCTCGGGCAGTCGGCGGCGAACACCTGGGCCGGCAATCTGTCGGACCGGATCGGCCGCAAGCCGCTGATCACGTGGTCGCTGTTTGTCCGTAGCGTGTTCATCGCGCTTCTCGGTGTTCAGGTGCTGGTCGAGGCGCCGCTATGGACGCTGACCGCGAACATCGTCGTGACGTCCGCCCTGCGCGGATGCTACGAGCCGGTCGCGTCGGCACTGGTCGCGGATCTCGTGACGCCCGATCAGCGGATCGCTGCGTTTGGCATGCAGCGCATGGGCATCAACCTCGGGTGGGCGATCGGTCCCGCGCTCGGCGGCGTGCTCACGCTGTTTATCCCCTACGGCGCCGTGTTCTTCATCGCCGCCGTCGGCGTCGTGATCGCGGGCATCGTGTGCCTCGGCATCGAGGATCCGATCAAGGCAGCGCCATCTGCACCACCGAGCGGTGCAATCCAGACGAGTGCTCTTGTCGAAGGACTCCGTGATCCAGTGCTGCGCTGGCTGCTCGCCGGGACGTTCCTCGCTGCCGTCCTCTACACGCAGATGTTCTCGACGTTCTCGATCTACATGACCGACGTCATCGGGCTCTCCAAGGCGAACGTCGGGCTGCTCTACACCGTGAACGGCGCCGGCGTGCTCCTGCTCCAGTATCCCGCGCTGCGTCTGATCGAACGGTTCGGCGTGCGCGCGACGCTGCCCTGGTCATCGCTGTTCGAGGGCGTCGGCTTCGCGCTGATCGGCCTCGGCAGCGGCTTCGCCGGCGGCATCATCGCGATCGTGATGATCACGTCCGCCGAGGTCGTGTTCTCGCCCGCGCATCAGACCGCGATCGCCGACGTCGCGGACCCGACGCGCCGCGGCCGGACCTACGGCGTCGTCGGCTTCGTCCAGATGATCGGCGTCGCGATCGCCCCGTTGATCGGCGGCATTCTCCTCGACACCGTCGGTGACCATCACGCGACGATGTGGCTGACGATCGCGACGATCGGCGCGATGCAGGCCCTGTGCTTCCTCACGTTCGTCCGGCGACGGAGCTGAGCTACGTGCCGCCGAGCGCCGCGATCCGCTTCTTGATCAGCGCGACGTCCTTCGCGTTGGGCGACATCGCGATGTATTTCTTGAACGCGGCGATCGCGTTCTGCGTGTCACCTTGCTGCGCGTATGCGAGACCGAGCCCGCGATAGCCGCTCGACGAGCCCAACGCGATCACCTGGCGGTACGCCTGGATCGCCCCGTCGGCATCACCGGAGAACAGCTTCTGGTTGCCCGTGGCGTAGGCTGCGCGCGCTTTCGCGCCCTTCTCGCCGTCGTCGCGACCGCCGGTGGGAACCGGATCTCCGCTGCCCTTGCCGGTCTCGATCGGCGGGTTCTTCGGGTTCTTGCCGATCCGCGGGTTCTTCGGATTCTTCGGGTTCTTCGGATTGGTCGTCGGGTTCGTGACCGGCGGATTCGTCCTCGGGTTCGTGACCGGTGGATTCGTCGTCGGGTTCGTCACGGGCGGCGTGATCGGCGGGTCGTCGACCGGCGGTGGGACGGGCGGATCGTCGTCGATCGGCGGCGTCACCTCGGCAGCGTCGGGCGTCACGACGGCAACCTTGTCAGGCGGTGGCTTGATCGGTTTGTCCGCGGTCGTCGGCTCGCTCTTGCCCCGCATCGCCAGCACGATGACGACGACGACGAGCGCAACGGCACCGAGACCACCACCGATCCACAGCAGAGGCTTCTTCGAGCGGCCACCGACGATGCGGTGGGAGTCGGTGGTGTCGCCCCGCGAGCGCAGGGATGCGCCATCGAACATGGGCGCCGGGTCGACCAGAGGCGCGACCGGCAACCGATGCTGATGCGGCCCGGGCGACGGCGGCATCTGGTGCTGGAGCGGTGTTGGTGGCGGCGCGAACGGCTGCGGCGCCTGCACGACATGCACCGGCTGGCTGTGCGGCTGCACCGACGACTGGGTGACGAACGGCTGTGGCCCGGTCGGCGCAGG